>JAJFLO010000303.1 GCA_021772675.1 Verrucomicrobiota bacterium
GTAAAATTACTCATCCGTAGCAACCTGTTGATAACTCGATTTCTGAAAATAAACTAAATCCATAACATGTTTTCATAAAACAGGTTGTGGCTTTATAGAAATTTAATATTTCGAAATTCGCCTTTTCGGGACAGACACTATATTGGGCTTGAAGGGACTTTTTGAGCTGGGAAATCTCCTCTTTGAAAGTCCTTTCCCGCTGCGCAGTTCGACGATGCTGAGCCTTCCAGAAATGGGCTTGTCTTCGTAAGTCGATCTGTTGATTTTTTATTTCATCGGTTTGAATAAGCATACCATCACAATAAATGATGGCGCTATCTGTGTCCAGTCCAAAATGGAGATTTTTTTCAATGCATTTCGAAAAGTCGTGACATTTTGGGAAATATCTAAGCAATCAGACAAGCCCAACGTGTTTTACTGAATGCTTACATTTTATGCATAATCCAGGCTAAGAGATATAATTTATGGTGGGGAGTTATTTTACTCTGTTCCTAAGTAACGATTTAGCTTTTTAAACAATTTTGAAAGACGTATCGGTTTTGCTAACCAATCCGTACAGCCTGCTGAAATACACCTTTCCATGGTAACATTATCATTACTGGCGGTCAATGCGATTATAGGAGTCTTTGCAAACGTAGTCATTTCACGCAACATTTTGGTTGTTTCAAATCCGTCCATAACCGGCATGTAAAGATCCATTAAAATAATTTCGGGTTTGAATGATTTGGCTGCTTCAATTGCATCTTTCCCATTAATTGCAATTTTGACTGTATGGTTTTGAATCGCTAACATATCCAGAATTAATGTTAGATTGGCATCTTCGTCTTCTACGACCAATATTTTTTTCCCCTTACGACTATCCACATTATATATTGTTAAAGGCTTTTCTCTCTTTATCTCTGAGGTTTTGCCACTATCTAAAGAAGGTAAATTTACCCAGAACGTACTTCCTTGTCCAAGATCGCTTTTTACACCTATCGAACCGTTATGAAGATTCACAAGACGTTGTACTAAAGCCAATCCAATACCAACTCCACCCAACTTTTCATCTCGTTTTTCATCGACTTGATAAAATTCTTTAAAAATATCCTTTTGCTGAGCCAATTCAATTCCAATTCCTGTGTCGATAATTTCAATTCTTATAGTTTTACTATCAAAACGCACGGCTTTAACAATAATATCTGCACCGGGAGACGAATATTTAATCGCATTCGTAAGAAGATTTAATAAGATCTGTTTACATCGCAGTAAATCTCCAATAACCAATGATCTTCCACAATCAATTTGTGGATTAATCCTAATGTTTTTTTTATGTGCTTGAGTGCGAACAAACATCAACGTATTTTGAAACAATCGATTTATATCTATATTTTCCTTCACAAGCGTTATGACACCAGCGTCAATTTTAGATATCTCTAAAATGTCATTGATCAGGTCCAATAAATCTTTACCAGCCAAACTAATCCGTTTGCAGTAATCCATTTGCTCGTGATTTAGCTTCCCATAAAACTCACCAAACAGTAAATCAGAAAACCCTAAAATTGCATTCAATGGAGTGCGCAGCTCATGATTCATGGTGGATATAAACCGATTTTTATGTTCATTGGCTTTAATAAGTTCTTTATTTGTATGTTCTAATGCATCCAGTGATTCCCTTAAATCAATGGTTTGCTCTTCAACTTTATGTTTCAATGACGCCCGTTCACCTTCTAATTTTTTCTCGGCATCCAATCGTTTACTAATTTCATGCTGCAATTGATCATTCTTGTTCTTAAGGTTTGAACTAAGTTTTGCTAGCTCATCGGCCTTTTTTCGAATTATGATGTTAACTTCTTCTTCCGATATTAACCGCATATATACCTTGATTTTTGCTAGCATTTCTCCATCATCAAACGGTTTTGTCACATAATCATCAGCACCGACTTCATATCCTTTTATCCGTTCAGATAACAAAGTTTTTGCCGATACCATGATTATTTTTGATTGATGCATTGAAGGATTCTGACGGATTTTTTGACAAACCTCATACCCATTTAAATCAGGCATCATAATATCAAGTAAAACCAGATCAGGTTGATACTCCTCCATAACCTTAAGGGCAGAGATACCGTCATTTACACTTTTTAATTGGTATTCCTCCAATATTTCAGTCAGTATCGATACGTTTATTTGATTATCATCAACTATTAATATTTTACGTTGAGTTTTCATTTTCTCAGGTAAATCAATCTTCAATTAAAGTTTAATTATACGAGTCCAAAGGGAAGTTTTGGAAGACGAAAAGGTAAGTGCAAAGCAGTAAATTACAAATATGCAAGTTTGTAGGAAATTAGTATCGCATTGCTCGCGTAAATAATAAGAGAAGGGAGGCAGTTCAAAAAATATCTAGCCCGCTTTTCTCACCAACTTCGTAACGAGAGAACTTAGCCTGAATAATTCATAAACTTTTTATTATGAGCCATAATATCATACGATATCAATGGGTTACAAAATTATCCGGGTTCGAAATAGTTTCCACCACGGTGGATTTTCAACACTATTCCTGTATGCGGATAAATATTGACCTCAAGCAATCTTTCGACTCTCATTGCTAAAGTTTATGCATAATGCAGGCTAGTTATCATTTTTTTTAATTTTGATAAGCCCCCTGTGGAGAAATCCGGTTGACGCCCTATTAAAGAGGTACGATTAGTTATGCCAATTTTACGATTGCATTTGTTACCCTTACCATCGACAAGACCTCTTTGAGTAGTCTATCAAAGACATCCTTATCTATTGCAACACTTTCTCCAGCGCCAAATTCATATTCTTTACTAAGACTAGTATTCTCAATGGAAATGGACACAGATGAGCATATCCGATCGCCTCCATCATCATATTCTAATCCCTGAATATCGAAGGAAATATCATAGTTTTCAGGATCTTTTAAAACATCATAGCCTTCGATGTCGATTGAAAGATCGTAATCGGAAAATAAATCCATTAGTACATATTTTAACTCAGAATAGTTAATATCAATTTCTTTAACATCTATATATGCTACAATTTTAATCATTTATCTTCCAATTATTCTACATTACTAAAATTAATCCTGATCATGAATGCCCTTAAAATCAAAATTTTGATTATCGATGGGAGTCCTAAACCTCCGTCAACCAGCCGTGTTTATCTGGCAATTCCCCAACCTGAATTGAACGGACCTTTTTATACAAATCTCCTAATATTGGACCAAATCCGTTTTGGGGGCCGACCTCAATGATACGGTCACCACGTTCGATTCGATTAACCGGAGTTATGACAACTGCAGTACCACAAGCACCTACTTCGGTAAAATCCTGTATCTCATCAAATTGAATGGGGCGTTCTTCGATTTTCATACCTGAATCCTTGGCAAGTGACATTAACGTTTTATTTGTTATACTCTGTAAAATCGAACTTGAACTAGGCGTTACAAAGGTGCCGAATTTTGTAATAGCAATAAAATTGGACGTCCCAAATTCATCAATAAAACGGTGCTCTTTGGCATCCAAATATAAATTTATCGGATAACCCATCTTCTGTGCTATTTGTCTAGGTTCTAAACTAGCTGCGTAATTTCCGGCAACTTTCACGTGCCCAACACCATTTGGAGCGGATCTGTCATAACGATCAACAACAACGGCACTGACGGGCTCAATCCCCCCTTTATAATAATCTCCAACCGGTAATACGAAAACGATAAAGGTATATTCCCCGGACGGCTGGACACCGATTCGTGGTCCTGAGCCAAATAATAAGGGCCGAATATATAATGAACCTCCACTGTCATAAGGGGGAACATATCCAATATTCTCTTTTGTAACTCGGGTTACAGCTTCGATAAACATTGATTCCGGAATTGTGGGCATTAAAATACGTGAAGCGGATTTTTCCATGCGTTTGGCATTTTCATCAGCACGAAATATTTTGACCTTGCCATCATTGCAGGTAAAGGCTTTCAGTCCTTCGAACGCTGACTGACCATAATGAAGCGCTGTGGCAGCAATGTGAATATTTATATACGGATCATTTCGTATCTCCCCTTGATCCCAATTACCATTCTTCCAGGTATAACGTATGTGACAATCTGTGTCTAAATAGGAAAACTCTAGTGATTGCCAATCAATCTTTTTATCCATAAAACAGTCTCATTTCAATTAATTAATTTTTTATAATTAAAAACTTATGTCTATCAGGTGTTAGTAACAGGCATCCATTTATAAACACAGCGATAATATTAATACGGCTTAAGCCCAAAAACAATTCAATCAGAAAAAGTTATTATCGGATTGTATACTCAAAATTCGTCTCAATATTATAAGGGCTTGGAAATTTAATATTCACTCAATTCAATTACTCGGGTTACAAAATGATATTCACAATTGTCGGATCAATGTTTGCCGTCGTTATTATTTCTACAGCGCTAAGTGTCTGGAAGATATTTCCGAAGAAAAAAGACTTATGGCGAGTCATACCTAGGGAAAAACGATTTGGCTTAGTTCTTGGTTTCATCTGTTTGGTCTGGTCGGCTTACCATACATTTCCCATATTCGAAACCACCGCACCTAAAGTCAGGTTTATGGTCTTAGCTGCACTAGTTGTTACCATTACAATTTTATCGTTTAACTTAATGGATTTTTTATTTGCCAGGGCATTGGGTGGATTTCTCTTATTGCTCGTTAACTGGTTATTGCATCAAGCATTCGTTCATCATGCCGTATTCCGACCTTTATTTTCTACGTTATGCTATATCGTCGGCATTTCAGGAATAATCATGATTGCCGCCCCCTACCATTTCAGAGATTTATTAGAGAAAATCAGCCACAACCAGCAGTGGCGAATTATTACCTCAGCAATACTCGGGGCAATAGGCTGTGTTGTGCTTTTTATTGCAATTTATCCTTATGTCAGCTAAGCATAGCCTTGAAGAAACGTTCCCGATTTTAAAAACACTGGGAATTGCAATTCAGCCTCACCGCTGGCAGGAACAGATTTGTCGCTATCATGAATTCCTCTGTCAAGAAAATCAAAAAGTCAATCTGACGCGAATAACTTCATTCAATGACTATATGATTAAGCATGTTATCGACAGCCTATTATTAGCTGTTTACTTACCAACAATTATTTCTAAGCCACACGAGATCGCTGATGTTGGTTGCGGCGCTGGTTTTCCCGGAGTACCGCTGGCGATTTCTTATCCAAATCTGAGATTGACTGAAATTGACTCCGTAAATAAGAAATTTATATTCGTCCAGCAATTAGTAAAAGAGCTAAATCTTGAAAATTGTATCCCCCAGCGAGGACGAGCAAAAGAATTGGCGCTAACATCAGAATTCAAATATAAATTTGATCTTGTAACTGCAAGAGCAGTCACAAATGCCCCTACAGTTATGCAAGACTGCAATTTATTCCTTAAAAAACAAAGCGGAATCCTTGTACTCTATAAAACGCCTAAAAAGATTGAAGAAGAAATGGATGACGTAAAAAGCGAAGCAGTAAAATTGCAAATGACCGTAACAGTATCGCCGAAATACGATTTGCCATGTGATTTTGGAAAACGTCAGTTCCTAGTTATTGGGCATAACATTTGAGTTTTAACATCATGGAGATTGAAGAAAAAGAATTGGTCAACCAGCAACCCAATTGGCAAATCCCTGCGATCTTTTTTACGATCATTTCCGTTATTTTTGCATCTCAAATCGTGTATCGAACGGTACCAGCAGAAATTATGGAAACGCCGATCATTCCATCAATTTTGGTTAATTTTGCAATGCTGCACGGAGTGAGTCTTCTCACCATTTGTCTCACAGTTTTTCTATTGGTTCCTCGTGATCTTCGGAGGAAAGCCTTAAAAATAGATCAGCCTCCAACCAGTTCGATGATAGTAAAGGCATTGATAACTACTGCAATCATAATTCCTATCGTTGAGTTAATTTTCGGCATTACGATCTATTTCATGATGAAATACGGATTTGAATTAACTGAAAATCCGATCGTAAGCTGGATGAAAACCGCACCGTCGAATGTTATATGTCTGCTCATTTTTGGCGCGGTCGTTGTAGCGCCAGTTGCCGAAGAAGTTATGTTCAGGTTAGTTATTTATGATAGTATTCTTAAAATTAGCAACTCGACAATAGCATGTTATTTCACTTCATTGATATTTGCAAGATTTCATATGATCCCTGAACAAACATTACCACTATTTATTCTTGCAGTCGTTCTACAAAAGTCATTGGAAAAATCGAACTGTTTGTGGACACCAATTTTAATTCATTCTTTTTTTAACAGTTTTGCCGTTATTTTGACAATTGTGGGAAGATGCCTGGCCTGAATAATTCATAAACTTCCGCAACGAGAGTCATTAAATTGCGTGAAACCAATAAGTTATGAATTTTATCTGCGTATAGGAATAGTGAACTATTTCGAACCCGGATAATTTTGTAACCCATTGATATCGCACGATATTATGGCTCGTAATAAAAAGTTTATGAATTATTCAGGATAGCGGCATGAATAAACTCAAGTTTCACTTAAAGGAACAAATGCGCAACGTTTCTAAGAATTGATTCAATACTTGAACACGGTATGCATAAGAAGAACTATACGAAAATTTTCCCTTTGCGTCTTAAAACCTTTACCTGACATTACTATTTTTTAAATCGAATTCGCCAAGTAAACATCAAAACCGGGAACAGGTGGCTGAATTTCCTTCCACGTCTCTAATATCCACTCGTTATTTTTGTCAATCATTACCCTATATTTTCCATCTTTACCAACCAGGCGATCGTTAAATTGACGCTCTAAGCCGGACACACCAATTTCATTATCCTTTTGAATAGACGTTCTACCGATAATACGTTTAACGTCCCTTCTATCATTAAATTTTTCACGTTCAAAATAGCTCTTCACATAAAATTGCGGATTGTCCTTCATAAACCGTTCTAACTTCAATAATTCAACTGGTTTCAAATTTGATTTAAGTAAGACCAGAGAGTTAGTTGCGGCATCATCAACTAAGGACAGTTGAATTTGGATAAGCTTATTTAGTTTTTGCAGATCAATATCTACAGAATCTTTGTTGCCAGTCGTGACTTTGTAATAAAGGGAGAATTTTCGGACAGACCACGCAATGAGTTGGCCATTGCGGTCTAGGAGCCGCCCACGCAATGCAGGTATGGTACCAGTTTTCCAGGTTTTACCCTTAAAATAATTTAAAAAATAGTCGGAATCGACCGCCGTTATTTGATACAGACGCAATAGAATCACGCTGGTCCAGATCAAAAAGAAAAAAAGAAAAAAATTTATTCGTTTTTTCGCAAATAAATTCATTAACAGTAAAATCATAATTCACTTTCAGAATGCTCAATACTGCAACCCCGCAATAATTGACACGGATAGGTATTGCCGATTTTTTGCCATTCAAGCTGCATATCCTTTGGCACCTCAAACGCAATTTGATTGTGCCATAACTTAATACGTTCGAGTACCTCAGCTCCTTTTGCTTTTCGAAAATTCATTTGTGTTGACATTTTATTAGCACCTATCATAAAAAAAGATGAAATAATGATCAAAATTGAAATGATTTTTTTGGCTTTATTCCTTACCTGATTCATAGATCGTCTCCTTTATTAAATCGGAATTCATTTCATGTTCACCTTTATCAAAGATATGCTTCTGAATCAGCTCAGATTCAATTCTCCAACGTTCCTGATTCCAAATTTCGATACCGATTTCACAGCCAATTAGAAATATCTCGGAATTAGCTGTTAACTCAGCAAAATCTCTAAAAACTGGTGGGATTGTTATCCGTCCCTGATTGGATATAGCGACATTTAGTGACATAGAACCAAATCGTCGTAAATTGCGCCGGAACACTAAACTTTGTGCGGCATTGAATTCCTTATTCTGTTCTGATCCACGCATTGATTTCCAAATCTGGAGCGGATAGACAGCTATTGCCTTTTCAGGTAAGCAATGGAGGATTACATCGTTTTCAGAATACCGTTGAAAATTACGCAACAGGCTTATGCTCAATTTTATCCGTCCATTATTGTCAAGGATACATTGATCCTGTCCACAAAATTCTAACATCGTTAATTCCTAAGTTAGCAAAATAATAATTCCAATATTTTCCATATTCTACCAAAATATACCATATCCTTCCATATCAAACCATTTTTTGAAAATTTTAATACCTTTTTTATTGAAAGACCATTTCCTAAAACCATGCTAGCGTATCCTGCCCGCATCCGAAAGGAATCTTTTGGGGAGAGCTTCCGCCAACAAAATGAGTATCGTTTAGCCTGATTAATTCATGCGATTCGTCGCGAGAGCACTTAACTCGCTCATAATAAATTGATTAGAGAAAATTTCACAATAAAGGTGAATTTTCATTCACTGAGATGTAAAATTGAGGTAATCGGCTTATTTGAGCAGAGATTAGGGCTCGCAGCAGAATACTGATGAATTATTCAGGTTCGTATGGAATTTGTAATTCTATACGTAATATCCACACTGAAGTGCGAACCCTGATTTCGCATTTGGTACCTCTGGAGGCGGTCAGGATTCGCGTCGCTGCTATAGCAAACGTGTAAATATTATTGGCCACCTGATTCGAATAGTTGGTGGTCTTCAGGGTACAATAGATAGTTTATGACTCAAATTTAGGATAGGGGCGGTACTCAAAAAGCCCCGCCGAAAATCGGAGCGCCTAGCAGTCTGTCGGACTTTGGAAGAATCTACTGCGAAAACCGCATTCTTGGCGCCTTTTTGTCCAAATTATCGTCGAATATCGCAATATATTCCTCAATTTTGGACAAAAAGGCTCTCAATTTGACGATTTTCTCGCAACGATTTCCAAAGTCCGACAGACTGCTAGTGTGTCGGGTACTTAGCCCGGTTTTCTCACAAACTTTGTGGCGAGAAAGCTTAGATAGATTACCTAAATTCGATGGTTTGACGTAGACGAGCGGTTGATTTTGCTGTCCAGCAGAAAGACACATAGAGTTCGCGAGACAAGTTAAGAATTTGAATTTAGGTGATATACGCTTTTGTAACAGAAGTATTGATGCCTACGACAAAAGTCGAAATTGGAGAATTCCATGTGCCGCAAACTGTTGGTAATCAATACGTAAACTTTTTGAATTCTGCCAATTTTGGACTTTTGTCGTAGGCATCAAGCATTGTGAGAAATCGGGGTTAGGAATAGAAATTAAATAACTTCCTATTTTGGGAAATCAAATATCGAATATCGAACAAGGAATAATTAATGTCGAAGGATAACTGAAAATATGATCTCGAAGATCGGCTAGTAGATTTTGCCATCCGAATTATATGCGTCGCCGAATCTCGACCCGACATTATCCGCAAAATGAAAATATCGCTTAAGGAACTCCGGGAAATAAGGATTTGGTTATTGATGATTACCAAAGGCAATTTTCTTACCTCAACAACAGAGCTGAAATCGCTGACCACCGAAACTAATAAGCTTATTTCAATTTTTGTCACAAGTATAAATACGGCCAAACACAATGAGGAAAAAACTTTGTGATTCAATATTCCTTGTTCGACATTCGATATTCAATGCCTGTCAGTTTTTGTGATTTGGCCCAGTGGATCGACAGCTGAGCGGAATTAAAGGCAACATTATAGGAAAATGTAAATTACCAAATCTTCCGTTGAAAATTAGGAAGTTATTTAATTCCCGTTCGTTAGCCTGGATTATGATTTTACTTATTTTGGCGAAACCGCTTTACGACGAGGATCTTTCACCGTTGAGACACATCGACAAAAAACGCAGATGCGTCGACATTGCCTTAATTCGGTCAATGCACTTGAGCTGCCGAAATATATCTCGTCATAAAACAAGCAATTAACCTGAATAATTCATAAACTTTCGTAGTGAGAGTCATTAGATTGTCTGAGATCAATGAGTTATGAATTTTATCCGCGTACAGGAATAGTGTTGAAAATCCGCCGTAGTGGAAACTATTTCGAACCCGGATAATTTTGTAACCCATTGATGTCGAGCGATATTATGGCTCGTAATAAAAAGTTTAGGAATTATTCAGGTTAAGTACACAACACACTAATAAAGCAAAAAATTCCCAAATCTACACTACGGTCACTATTTACTTTTCACATCTGAAGAGATAAGGTAAAGGTGATGAGCACACTAAACGGAAAAACAATAATAATAACGGGCGCTAGCCGAGGTATTGGCAAAGCAATGGCAATCAAATTTGCCAGAGATGGGGCAAATATTGTTATTGCCTCAAAAACGGACAAACCTCACCCTAAACTTGCCGGAACGATTCATGAAACAGCTGATGAAGTAAAAAGAGCAGGGGGTAACGCCCTGGCATTACAAGTTGACGTAAGATTTGAAGAAGAAATCCAGTCAATGGTTAAAGCGACACTTCATGAATTCGGTGGAGTGGATATATTAATTAATAACGCTGGAGCCGTAAGCCTGACGTCAATCGAAATAACGCCTGCAAAGAAATTTGATCTATTACAATCAATCAACCTCAGAGCACCCTATCTAACATCTCAGTTATGCTTACCTTACCTGAAAAAATCTGACAACCCGCATATTTTAAATATTTCACCGCCAATTGACATCAGCCCCAAATGGTTTAGGGGGCACACCCCGTATACGGTATCAAAATACGCAATGACAATGTGTACTGTGGGGATGTCCGCGGAGTTCTTGGACCAAGGTATCGCCGTTAATTCTCTTTGGCCTAAAACCATTATTGCCACAGCTGCACTTAAATTTATAGCTGGCACTGACGAAATTCTCAAACTTTCCCGAAAACCTGAAATAGTGTCTGATGCCGCCTATGAAATAGTTACAACGACAAATCAAGCGATAACGGGACAGTGCCTGATCGACGAAGATCTGTTGAAACAACGTGGTATAGATGATTTTGAACATTATGCTTATTCGCCAGAACATGTGGACCAACTTCAAAATGATTTATATATTGAATAAGAATCTTAAATTTAAGCCAGGCAGATGGTTTGATTGTTATCCACTTCGAGCAATAACTGGCTTAGCCTAGATTATTCATAAACTTTCTATTACGAGTCATTATATCACATAATTTCAACGAGTTATAAAATTTTACGCATAATCCAGGTTAGTCTTTATAGGTAACTCCAAACCTCTCTCAAAAAATGACGTTACATTATGATATTTAACAGCCCCTACCCTGAAATTGATATACCTGAAATACCTTTGACATCCTATATATTCCGGAGAAATGCCCATCTCACTGATAAATCAGCGTTGATTGACGGTGTTTCCGGCCGAACAATTTCATATAGTGAACTTAGAGATGTTGTTTACAGAGTAGCAAATGGTTTGGAAAAAATCGGCTTCAAGAAAGGTGATGTGTTTGCGATTTACAGCCCAAATATACCTGAATACGCTATAGTATTTAATGCAGTCGCCGTTATGGGAGGAATTAATACTTTAATTAACCCGCTATACACTATTGAAGAATTGAAAAAGCAATTAGCTGATTCCGGCGCTAAATATCTCATTACCATTTCAATGTTTCTGGAAAAAGCACAGGCGGCAATTCAAGGCCTCAAAATTCAATTATTTGTCTTTGATGATGCCGCCAGTATTCCCTCACTAAAATCCCTTATTGATGCGAACAACGAACCGCCGCAAATAAAAATCGACCCGAAAAATGATGTTGTCGCTCTACCCTATTCCAGCGGCACCACCGGGCTTCCAAAAGGAGTAATGTTAACGCACTTTAATCTTGTTGCAAACATGTGCCAGGTAGTCGGCGTTACTGGGCAACACCAAATTAGCCAAGAAGATAATGTAGTTGGAATTCTGCCATTTTTTCATATTTACGGTTTAATGATCATTATGAACTTCAGCCTTGCGCAGGGAGCAACCATTGTGACGATGCCAAGATTTACGATGGAACCGTTTTTACAAATTCTACAGAAATATAAAATTACTATCGCTCATTTAGTGCCCCCGATCATATTGGGATTGGAAAATTTACCTAATTTTGAACGTCTTGATTTTTCAAATTTGATGCGAATCCGTTCCGGCGCCGCACCACTCAGCCCCGCACTTGCAAAATCAGTGAGTAAAAAACTAGGTTGTTCAGTAGTTCAAGGATATGGCTTAAATGAAACAAGCCCGGTTACTCATATCTTTCCTGATACACCTAATGCGTCAAAATTTGCGTCTGTCGGCCCATCGATTCCCAATACCGAGGTTAAAATAGTAGATTTGAAAACTGATGCCGAACTTAGCATAGATACAAAAGGTGAAATATTAATTCGGGGCCCGCAAGTAATGAAAGGATATCTGAAGAATCCGAAGGAAACCAAACTTATGATCGATAAGGAAGGTTGGTTGCATACAGGAGACATAGGTTACGTCGATGACGAGGGTTTTCTATTCATTGTTGATCGAAAAAAAGAACTAATAAAATATAAAGGCTACCAAGTTGCACCGGCAGAATTAGAGGGGTTGCTCATTTCCCACCCATCTATCGCCGATGCTGCAGTTATTGCCAGTCCAGACCCGAAATGCGGGGAAGTGCCAAAAGCGTTCGTCGTATTAAAGCAAGAGGTATCCACAGCTGATATTCTAACCTTTATTAATGAAAAAGTTGCTCCTTACAAAAAAGTTCGTGAAATTGAAGTAATCGATCAAATTCCGAGGTCAATCGCAGGAAAAATCTTAAGAAGACTTCTCGTGGATCAAGAGAGAAAACAAGGTAATACATAGCGTCTGAACCTGTAGCAGTGGGTTGTAATGCGATCGAAAAATCGTCAATGATGAAAATTTATTAGGCCAGCTTACTTTTTGATGATCTAATGAAAGGCCGTTCAGGAATGATCTGCCTTTTGTGCTAGTGATGACTCAAATTAGCTACAACTCACAAAAGGCATCGATTAATATCAATTAGGTTTATTTTCATGACAACCCTAAAGCTTATGATCATGCAAATACCAATGCAATTCGGATTGTAAAGAACACAACCCAGAAAAATACCAGGTGCAATTTTATAAAGTAGAGCCGAAAGAAAAAATAGAGATTATTAAGGTAAGGTGTATTCAATTAAGTGAAGATGTTACTGAGGTCCAAGTACCCTATGAGTATACTGCAAGCAGTATATTTTTCGACATTCGTTTGTCATTGTAGGTAAATTTTACTCATATTAGGAGATTTCGATGGTATGATGTTTTTTAAATCTGATCCTTCAGGGTTAAATTTAATTCTGGAATTCAGAGAAATCCTCAACAGCAAGAATAAATGATGACGATGCATATCATTGTCCTAACCTGATTAATTCATCCGGCTTCTACTGCGTGCGCATATCTCACTTCATATAAGCGAGTTATGAAGAACCCAAAGACTTGAAATAGTTCACTATTCCTTCACCTTCGGAACCTACATAACTCATTGATCTAAAGTAAGCTGAGCACTCTCGAGACGAAACCGCATGATTTAATCAGGCTAATATTTCTTTTTGAAACTTCAAAAACACATAACGTTCTACGTTTTTAAATATCTTTTTATAAAATACTTCTTTTTCGTTGACCCACGGTAAAATAAGAGAGGAGGTGCCCAATTTTTGCGCATTATAAAAGGCATGCAATACAAGTAGTTTTCCGAATCCTTTTGATCTTAAATCTTTTCGTACCCCCATTGGACCAAACCAATTTGGATTTGCAGTATTGACTGCGGCAAACCCTAAAAACTCATTCGAACCTGAATCCTTTAAGACAGAACAGAATGAATTACAATTAGAAAACGATGAGACGGATTCTAAGGCCCAAGAGTAAGAAAATTCTTGTTTAATAAATTTGAATGTATCATCGCCGGGCTGAATACGATTCACACTCAACTCTATTTCTTTATTTTCCAAAAGAATAGTTTCAATTTCTTTGTCAAAGTCATATTGATGTTCAATTTCAATATTCAGGTTTATTCGATGTGAAGTTTTTTCCCAGCCATTTTTATTCAATAATCTCTGTAACGCTTTGTCGTCATCTGGAACACCGGGAAATAGATATAGTGGTGACGCGCTGCCGAATTCAAGTGTACCACATCCCTGTACTGCCAGTTTTTTTTCTACTTCATATAGCAGTTTTTGCCCAATATTCTGACGCCTGAATTTACGAAACACCATCATCGATTTTATAAATCCAGTCAGCTCCCTCCCCTTCTTCCAGGGACGCATAATTCCGAGAATAAATCCGGCTAATTCATTTTCGACATATGCTCCAAGGAACAATTCAGAATCAAAATCAGGATCATTGAAGGAATGTCGTTTTATGTCAGCCAATGAAGGCCCAAATCCCAGAATTGATAACGTAGTATCATTTAGCTCAGCATCAAAATAGTGTTGGATGATCAGAATTTCAGATTCTGCAATTGGGGCAATTTCTACATTCATAATGGATTATATTAAATATTTCGATTCTGACAGAGGAACAAAGTTCAAAAAGAAAAATCAGTGAAATGAATATCATAAAAAACCTCTAACCTGATTAATTCATGCGATTCGTCGCGAGAGCACTTAACTCGCTTATAATAAATTGATTAGATAAAATTTTACAATGAAAGTGAATTTTCATTCACTGAGATGTAAAAATGAGTTAATCAGCTTATTTCAGCAGAAATTAGGGCTCGCAGCAGAATACTGATGAATTATTCAGGCTAATTCCACGAAAAATTAAAAGCTATTTTTAGGTTACAATTTTTGCAAAATGAAAAATCTTTCCTCAAACATCTCTGTGATTCCGAGGTAAAAAGTTTTTCGGTTCTTACCTTTCAATATATAAAACTATGCAATGTGTTAAAGATATTCTGCAAATCGTCTTTCCGCGCTCCATTCACCACGGTCATCTGCATTGACAAATCGCGTAAATTCACTAGCGATAAACTCTGGAGAAGTGTGAGACAATGTATCAGCATCCTTATCAATCTTGTTATTAGTGACCGGCACAGATGTAGGCGGTGTTCCCGGCAATAAATAAGGCGCATTTTCCGGGTGTTGCCAAACTGGTCCTTGAATATTAAGTGTAGGAATTCCGAGTGAATTTGCCAGATGCAGAATAAAAGTATCTACGGTTAATACAGCCACACTATCTCTAATAATCCAGGTAAGGAGTGCTAAATTTTCACAGGGTGTTTCATCAAAATTCCAAACTGTATATGCGCGTTCCAATAAACGAACCAATTCCTTTCCATGTTTGTATGACCGTGCATTCCATAAAGCTTTACAGTGAACACCTACTAATGGCTTTTGAGATTTTTTATAGGGATGTGATTTATATTCGGGTAGCGGATTTAGCTTTACATCATGTTTGTTTACTGGATTGATTTGGTGAAATGAACATAAATAATCAAATGTACGGTAGAATTCGAGCTGCTGTTTTTCGGTTTTTTCTGCTGCCAGTGAATGTTTCTCCAACTTATTATCCCAGCCATAAAAGGTAATATTATTTTCTAACAATACTCGACGTATTCGCTGTTCAAAAGAACTGCTGCCCAGCAGAATTATTTTTGCGTTTGGCTGCATAATTTTGCAATATTCAGCTGCAGCCTCATCAGCTGAAGAAAAATTATCAAAAAAAGTTCTGTTTGCTGTAACAATCCCCACCAGTTCCTGTTGATCTCCAATACATGGAACCAAGTCAGATCGAATATGTAAATATACCTCACCTCCCGCCTGTCGATAGGAGTGGGCTAGCGGCAATGCGTAACGGATCGCATCACCAAGACCATGATAACATAAAATGTGAATTGTATTTGGAATTGTACCGATCTCCTCAAACTATTTCTCAAATGGAATAATGACTGCCTAACCTGAATAATTCATGAACTTTTTATTACGAGCCATAATATCATGCGATATCAATGGGTTACAAAATTATCCGGGTTCGAAATAGTTCACTATTCCTGTACGCAGACAAAATCCATAACTCATTGATTTCACGCAATCTAATGATTCTCACTACGAAAGTTTATGAATTATTCAGGCTAGGTCCTGTTCGAGTAAATCAACGACTATTACCCGTTTTTAATTTTTAGATTCGATAATATATTTGCGAATGAAATGTATAGTAAGATTAATTTCATATCTAAAATCAATCAATGACTAAATCAAAGAATATGTCATCATCTGAACATTCCAATAATACACTTGATCGCATTGTTAAATTTGCGGTTATCTCAGGTATCATCGCTGGATTAATATGGTTACTTGGTTATTTGAGCGATGTTCTAATTCCATTTATCATCGCCTTTCTCTTTGCGTATTTACTCCATCCGATTGTTTGTTTTGTACAGAAAAAAATACCGAGTCGCGCTTTAGCAATATTTGTCGTTCTATTCGGGGTTATCATTCTAATGGTTGGATCGAGTTTTTTAATCATACCTAAAATTAATCATGAAATCTCCCATACGGGAAAATTGCTCAAACGATTTGTTGAAGACAAGGAATTTATTGCACGAGCTACAAAATTCATTCCGCCCAATTTAGTTGAATCCATAAAAGCAAAGGTATCAAAAGATAATTTTATCGACTTAATGCAACAGGAAAAATTCTGGGTGATCGTCCAATCTGGGCTCAGAAAAATAGCACCTAGAGCACTTGATTTGCTATCCGGTACAGCAAACTTTTTCCTAGGAATCTTGGGATTATTTATCATCTGCCTATATCTGGTATTTTTATTGCTCGATTATGAAAAAGTAAAAAAGGAATGGAAAAGTTTAGTGCCGGAAAAACTTCGAGCACCCATTTTTGAATTTATTGATGAGTTCGATCGGTCGATGAATCGGTATTTCAGAGCCCAAGCCATGGTCGCGTGCTGCACTGGAATCGTTTTTGCAATTGGATTTACCATTATAGGATTACCAATGGGAATTTTTCTAGGTCTGTTTCTCGGACTTTTGAATATGGTGCCTTATCTGCAAATTGTTGGCATTGTACCTGCAACATTATTAGCATTTATGAAATCTCTTGAAACAGGGACAAGTTTTTGGCAATTAATCGGATTAATTCTCGTTGTGTTTGTAGTTGCACAGATTATACAAGATGTTATTTTAACTCCAAAAATAATGGGCGAGTTAACGGGATTAAGCCCGGCAATGATTCTTTTATCTATCTCTATTTGGGGCAAGCTGCTGGGGTTTCTTGGGCTTGTCATTGCCATTCCCATGACGTGTCTATCATTAGCTTATTATCATCGAATATTAAGCTCTCAGAACGAAACGATTGGTAAGTTAAGAACTGTGCACAAATAAGTTAAACATATTCGCGCTCAAATTTGGTTTAGAGTTTTTCGATTCGATTGATCCTGCTCGCGAGCGGGACGCAGGAATAGCGAGCTATTTCGAGAGCCGAGTATACCGACAGCCATCAGGTTTTCGACAGGTTTCTGTAAAATCGTTGCCTGAAATGAATAACGAATGTCGAAAAACCTACTGCTTGCAGTATACTAACGAGACTGGTTCCCGAATGGGAACAACAAAGTGGCCAATTTGTGATTGAGGATCGTATCACTATGAGCCGACCATGGGATGCGAGATGTACGATTTATTTTTGGACAGCTTCTTAACCCGGATTAATTGATACACAAACCTGAAACTATTAATTTTTTATGAGGTTTTTATGCCTGAATATGAAAAACATTTATATGCGATTGTTTTCCCGAACCAAGCTCTTATTGCGTCACAATTGGCTCCCAGTGAATTTGGTAAACACTACGCAGTAGGAAGCTCTAAACATTTTGACGGGAAAGTCGTATTTGTCGAAATTGACAAGGATTTAAACGATGATTTTTTTCCTTTAAACGAAATTTGGAAACATATCGTTCCCCACGAAGACGGCACTCCTAAACGGACAAAATTTGCTGGCAATTATCGAGTCCTCGAAAATATTCCCATGAATAAATTCAAAGACATGTATTTAGTTACCGTTGAGGGAAAAACTCTGAGATTAAACCGTTCAGAATATACGAAGGATAATGAGAAAGGTTTAATTCGCATTTATCAAATGTTGAATCCGATTCAAATGTTGGTTTCCAGTCGCCTGGACCAACGAGATTTTGGCGAATATTTCACCCTGGAAAACAAAACAAAGGGGTGTCCGACCTTATGCTATACTCAAGTGAGTCTTGATGTCGCGGAATTTGAACGAATGTATGAAAATAATGAAACCAATTTTTTAGTTCTTCCTAATATTCCAAATAATAAGCTGAAAGACTGTATTGAAGAAATGAAAATGAATGCCACTAAAAAAAGCAAAACGATTAGTTTGGCTTCAATATTTCAGGACTTGCATTATCGGAAATTACGACATGGATTCTGGATTGCTAGTGGAAATGAGCTCATTTTTTACCCCCTGCCGAGCCTTAAGAATCTAGAGAACGAATACTATGATTGGTATCGGTCGACGTTTTAGCGTCATGAAAACTAAGATGATTTTTTGGTTTCAGGTGTCAGTGTTTTAGAGAGGTTTCGGGTTTCAGGGTTGCGGATTACATCGTTCCTAAATTCTTTTTCTGACACCAGACACCCGAAACCTGCAAACTATAATTTCCTTGATTTTTTAAATTTCCTTCCATGAAACGTTTGCAATCTACATATCTCAGATTTATGCTTCTGCCTTTTCTTTAGAAACCGCTTTCAATTAATATGAGGAATTTAAAAATGGGCAAAGGCAATCTTGTAGTAGGACAATCCGGCGGCGCTACTGCCGTTATAAATCAGACGTTGTCAGGAATTATAAGGCAGGCACAAGCAGAAGATAAGATCAATCGCATTTTGGGAATGCGATTCGGAATACTTGGATTAATCGAAGAAAATTTTGTTGATCTTACTGATCTGACAGAAGAACAATTACTGCAATTAGAGCAAACACCATCCGCAGCGTTATGCTCATGTAGATACAAATTGCAAGATTCGGCAAATGAGACTTTACTTAATTCTATCGAAAAAAATGGGATAAATTATTTTACGTTAATCGGTGGTAATGATTCGGCAGAGACTGCCTTGCATATATCCCGCCTAGCACAAGCACGAAATATCAAACTTTCTGCCATAGCACTACCTAAAACTATTGATAATGATCTGCCTTGTATGGACCATACTCCCGGTTATGGAAGTGTTGCAACATTTATTGCTGCATCCACACAGGAGGCAGGCAGAGATACCGAGGCAATGCAGCAGGCTGATCCAATCAAGATCATCGAAGTGAAGGGACGCAATTCCGGATGGACCGTTGCTGCATCTGCGTTGGGTAAACGAAGTAAATTTGATGCACCTCATTTGATTTATTTTCCAGAACGCCCCTTTGACGAAGACACATTTGTCGAAGATGTCACCAAAGTTTATGAAGACATCGGATATTGTGTTGTTGTTATTGCTGAAACGTTGAAGGATAAAAACGGACGCTTAGTTGGCGAACGTAAAGAAGGGATTACTAAGGACTCCTTTGGTCACGCTTATGTTGATAGTGCAGCAGCGTGTTTATGTCGTTTGATTGAAGGCAAACTGGGAGTTCGTGCCCGTTATGATAAACCCGGCACTTTGCAAAACAGCTCCATCCGCTATGTTTCTCCTGTAGATCAGGCTGAAGCGCAAATGTGTGGGAAAAAGGCAGTTAGCCTAGCAGTTAACGGAACGACAGATGTTATTGTGACACTTGAACGTGAATCAAGTGATCCGTACAGATGTACAACCGGATATGTTCCAATCGAAAAAATTGCCGGTATTGAAAAGTACATGCCCGAAAATTATATCAACGAGCAAGGTAACTTTATCACACAGGATTACATTGATTACGCAAAACCTTTAATTGGAAACATACCCGAATTCATTCGGCTTTAAATATAGGAGATGACAAAAATGCCATCCGAATTCACTGATGAATTAGTCGAGATTGAAAAATTAGCCGCTAACTACCTGAATATTGATTCGATAGACACAGGTAAAGGCTCCAATGTGAAATTCCTAGACAATGGCTATCTTTTATGCCTACCAAGAACTAAAGGAGACAGCCGTTACGTTTACGGTGACGATGGGTTTAATTTTTGGATTCATGCTTCTGGATATATGTATGCGAATGAAGGATTATACTCCTTATTTATGCGACGCAAAGAAGGTG
Source organism: Verrucomicrobiota bacterium (assembly GCA_021772675.1). Taxonomy (GTDB): domain Bacteria; phylum Verrucomicrobiota; class Lentisphaeria; order JABSQK01; family JAJFLO01; genus JAJFLO01. The sequence continues at coordinate 20,181 of JAJFLO010000303.1, forward strand.
ATGAACCCGTCATTTCGTTTTTTGCGGGATTGCCAAACAAAGACGGAAAAACCTTTACCCGAATATCGTTACTTCCTGTTCCTGTCATTGAAGAATCTGATGCATTGATCAAGCGCCGTTATACTATTATGAATAATAGTGCAGCGTATTTTTTTACCGAGTTTAGTTCTATAAAAAGTGTCGTCCGGGTCTCAGTGGATAAATCCAATAAAATGATCTTCTCAATTCGAATTGAAAATATTGATAAGGAAACAGTATCTCTATATACCTCCAGTTACTTCAAGCCGTTTTGCAGGTATGATATATATGAAAGCGATGAAGACCGCTGGTTCAGTGAAACTATCCTCGATGATTCGGCAGACGATAACGGAGATTTTTCCGCTGGTACTTTAGAAGTAGCCCAGGATGAAGATCGATTTCATTCAAGTACCTACTACGCAGTTTTAAGGGGAAAGTACTCGCCTGGAAGTGGCATTACCTTTATCAATCGAGACACCAATACTTCACGTCAGAATTTTGTTGGCAACAGTCAAAGAAACCTGGGAACCAGCATTGCATTGAAAGAAGGAAAATTTCCCAAAGACAAATCATTAACAACATTTACAGATATTGCAGTGTTAAGCGATTTGAATACATTTCGCATTGAGGCTGCCTCAACATTGCGCTTAGACTATACCTACCAAATTGCCCCCAATATACAAACACGAGATTCAGTTGCAAAAACACCTCTAAATCCCAAGGAAATTGACAATAATATTGGACTGACAACGGAAAAAAATAGAACAATGCTATCCAGCCTCAACGGAAATATCTCGGGGATCAACAGTTCCGTAAAAATCAATGAGAATTACTTTAATCAATTTTTTGATCACTTGAAATATCAGGTCTCTGTATGCGGCCTTCTAAAGGGCTATATGCAACTGGAACTAAGGTCATTAATTGGCATTAGAGATGTTTTCCAGGCACTCGAAGGTCTGCAATATTACCGAACCGAGGAAAGCAGAAGTAAGATGATTGAGGCTCTGAGTTTTACCATACCCACGGGGCGCTGCATACGTCAATATTCTCTTCCGCCAAAGGGGGCAAAAGCCGGACGAGCAGATCTCAGACCCTTCATTGATCAGGGAGTATGGGTCATCACCACCATTCATTCCTATCTACAAAACACTGGTGACAAGGACTTTCTGGAGACCGAAGTGGGGTATCATGATATTATTGATGAAGGTTCGGAAACCATTCTTCCTTCGGATAAATCAGATAGCGTGCTTATGCATATTTTCCGAATTATGGATTATCTAAATGAGAATCGTGATCATGAAAATACAAAATTATTATTAGCTCTCTATGGAGACTGGAATGATGCGCTTGACGGACTGGGAATCGCCAATGACCCAGCAAAAGATTATGGAACTGGTGTCAGCATCATGGCAACGCTCCAGTACTATCAAAACTGTCTAGAAATGATTAATGTTTTGAAGTCATTCTATCCCGGGAAGTATGAGGATAAAATTAATCAATATAAATCAACGGCTGACTCTCTTGCTGAAAACTTGATAAAATACGCAGTTCTAAGTGATGATAATGGTAATAAACGTATTGTCCATGGATGGGGAGATGAGCGATCTTATTTTGTGGGTAGCTTTAATGATCCTGACGGCGTCGCCAGAGATGGACTAACCAGTTATGCTTTTTGGATTATTTCAGGAATGTTGGAAAAAACCCCCGAACTGGAACAAACAATTTTAGATGCATTTGAACGAATGCAGTCAAAGTACGGATTAATGACATTTAATCCGGCATTTCCAAAAGGAACCGAAGGCGTAGGACGAATTCCCAAACTACCTCCGGGAACAGCCGAAAATGGTGCGACCTACATTCACGCAACATTATTTGCTATCTGGGCTTATTTTAAAATGGGGCAGCCCAAAAAAGCCTGGGACGAAATTGAAAAAATATTGCCATTTACTGATCTGCATGATCACTATACTCATTCTCCCTACGTCATGCCCAATTCTTATGTTTACAACGCTGAAAAAGGTTTAGATGGTGAATCAATGAACGATTGGCAAACAGGCAGTTCAAATGTTTTGTTAAAAATTTTGTTATGGTATGTATTCGGCTACCAGCCTGATTTTGGTGGCATTCATATTCAACCGGCATCCTGGACACCATTTAGAGAGTCAAATTTCACAACTTACAGCCGAGGAAAATCTATCGAAATTATTTATAAGAAAAGCAACAGTGCGAATGAGAGAACATTCTCATTAAATGAACAGCCCCCAACTACTGGTGAGTATTCGGCTGCACTCAAAGTGAATTATTGCTTTATTCCATATAATGAACTAAAAAATAATAACACTATCGTTGTTAGTGATCCGGCATAAATAAAAAACAGTCCCCGAGACACACAAAAAAAAGCGAGAAACGTTTTTGTTGCGCCTTGTTTCGTATTGATTCGAATAAACTGTCTTATTTCGTTTGTTTTAGCGTATTTCGCAGGATAATAAATTATTTAGTCGTTGCCTATGAAAAAGAAAAAATACCTTGGTGGAGTTTTGCTGATCTGGATTTCAGCGATCGTTGGTATTTTCCTCTTAATTCAACTAATCCTAAAATTCGTTCAACCTCCGCCTCCGCGACATATCGTCATTGCCAGCGGTAGTCCAGACGGCGCGTATTATGCCATCGCAAAAGAATATGAAACACTGCTAAAAAAAGAGGGGATAACTTGCCAGATATTAAACACCAAAGGATCTGTAGAAAATTTACAATTATTAAATTCTGGAAAAGTGGATCTGGCATTCTTGCAAAGCGGAATTTCATCAGCAGATAATAATCAGAACATAAGCCTGCGCTCAATTGCAAGCATTTACTATGAGCCACTTTGGGTTTTTTACCGAGGCATTGAGGAATTGGATTTAATCAACCAACTTACAGGCAAACGTATTGGTGTAGGAGAAGACAATAGCGGGACAAAAGCGGTGACTATTCGATTATTGGAATTAAATGGCATAACTCCACACAATTCAGAATTTAAATCGTTATCATCACAACAAATGTCAGATCAATTGATAAGCGGGGAACTGGACGCTGCATTCCTGGTTACTTCACCGAATGCCAAAAGTTTCAAGAAACTACTTGCTAATGATAATATTCAATTAATGAATTTTCGACGGTATCAGGCGTATGCCCGAAATTTTCTTTTCGTCAAAGATCTCACTATTCCAGAAGGCATGCTCGACATCCAGCGTAATATTCCGAAACAAAATATTACCTTATTATCAACATTGGCGACGCTGGTTGCGACAGATAAAATGCATCCACAACTCGTCGAAGTCATGTTAAACTGTGCGCAACGTATTCACAAAAAGCAAGGACTATTGGAGAAGGAAGATGAGTTTCCCGCCAAAAAATATCTGGAATTTCCAGTGCATGACGCCGCAGCAAACTACTTTTACTCAGGCCCATCATTCCTCGCGAAATACCTGCCATTTTGGCTCGTTACATTGATCCGGCGTCTGGCTATTATAATTATTCCTCTCCTCACATTATTATTTCCATTGTTTAAGATTACTCCCCTTGCGATTCGATGGCCAATTAAGCGTAAATTAAACCTTTGGTATAGCGAATTAGAGGAAATAGAAAGTCTTGTTAATGGCGATAGTGATAAGATTTCTTTTATCAATTCTCAAAAGAGGCTTAACGAATTAGAGGAAGAAGTTGTGAATGACCCATTACCGCCCGCCTATAAAAATGAATCATTTCAATTACGATTCCATATCCGCCATGTCCAAAACCAAATCAGTGAGGCTTTAGGTAAATCTGAAAAGTGATATTTTGCTGTCCCACACAAAGCCACTAACCTGAATGATTCAGGCTAAGACACAAAGAAAAAATTAGGCTACTTTATCTAATTCTTCATTGATTTACTTTAATTCTTTGCGTCTTAGTGGCTTTGTGTGAGATAATCAATTAAGTCTCTTCACTTTTTCTTAAACAACCCTTTAACACCACCGATGACCTTAGACGCCCCGTCTTTTGCGGCATCGCTAACCATACTGGCCGAATCACCAATTGTGCCGCCTAACTTACCAGATGTTTTCACTGTATCTGTTATACCAGTAAAAATGGAACCAAACACTTCATCCAAAATTTCTGAAATGCTGCTGCCATCGGATTCTTTACCGATATCTGTCAAATGTATTTTGGGAAGAGAAATTGGTACGACTGCTCCCTGTAAAATCTTGGCACTCAGATTAACTGTTGCATTTTCGAATACAAATGAGTCAATCTGGATCTTTTTACCCTCCCCAGATGGTTCCACTTCATGTTTCTTCTCAGTTTTTCTATCCTGACCAGATGATCCGGCAGCAGTAAGTGATTCAACATTCTTTTTTAATTGATCCAAATTACTCCCAGTCAAGGCCATTTCATACGTAACTTCGGGTCCATCGATTAGAATCTCTTTTATGATAATTTTGTCCGTCATCAACGATTTTAAATCAACATGAACAATCACTTTATCCAAACTAAAGGCGGACGGCGTATTGAACCCGTCTGCATTACCAATCACCAATCCATGAATTTCACCATACCCTGAAAGTGGTGAAATATTTACACTATCCAAGCTCACTGATGTTTGCGTCACTTTTGGACCAAATGTTTCAATACCTTTCTTAATAGCGCTATTGAAAAACATATTTACTGCAATAATACCTATAATAGTCAGCACTGCGAAAGATACGAGTACAATTCCTATAGCCTTTTTCATAAATCAAAACTCTTTCGTGTTATATGTGAATAAAAATGTGAAAGTAAAGAGAAGCCGAAAGGTAAGATTATATTCCTTGATAATCAAGTGCCACGAGTTACCATTGATAAGGAACGTGGAAAAAATAAATCATCCCATTTTGCCCCACATCTTCATGCCACATTTTGCCACGCCTCAATCGCAAAATCCGCGAAATAGGTATACTATTCCTGTGGTTTTGCTTAATCGGCCCGGCAAAATCTAACACAAACCTGAACGCAATCTGGGACAATTTATTTTTTCCACGTTCCTAAACATAGAGGTGATTGGAAAAGATAAGGTATATATCGATGGCTATGCAGAAAAAAACAATCTTATTGATTCAACCCTGGATTGAAGACTATTATATGACAAACTGCCGGATTCAACCCATTGGTTTGGCTTATTTGGCAGGAAGTTTGCAGGAAAAATTCAGGAATCTTAACATCAAAATCTATGATGCATTGGCTGGTGGCGAAAAACGAACTATTGCCTGGCCCAAAGAATTTTCTTATCTAAAACGATACTATGGGCATCCAGATTCAAGTCCGTTTTCTCTATTCCATCAATTCTATAGGTTCGGAAAAAGCAGTGATACTATCATTCATGATCTAAAGGACGAAAATCCATTCCTTATTGGTATTTCATCTCTATTCACTCCTTACTATAGACAGTCATTAGATCTCGCCTCCATATGTAAAACACTTTTTCCCAAGATTCCAATTGTCATGGGAGGAAGTCATGCCACAATGCATCCACAAACCTTACTGAGACCTTACAAAAAGAAAATCGTTTGTGATTATATCATCCCGGGTGAAGGAGAAGAAAAACTAGGTGAATTGGTAGACAATCTTCTTGGAGAAAAACCCTTTTCTGAACTAACACAAGTCGTAACACAGAACGATAAATCCTCTGAGTCCCAATTTCATCTGGAACCGACGGAAAATTTGATTAATGAAATCAAGAAAAAAACAGATACGCTTAGGAAACTGCCCTGCCCTGCCTTTACAGGCCTAAATCCAGCTGATTATACCTATAATCAAAAATTAATGACGTTTTTGATTACAAGCCGCTCGTGTCCACACCGGTGCACGTTTTGTTCTATTCATTCGGTGTTCGGCACCACGTATGTAACTCGCACAGCCGAAGCAATATTCTCAGAAATCAAGGAGCGTTATAACCAGGGCATACGTCATTTTGATATAGAAGATGATAACTTTACGGTTAACAAAAAGGAGATTCATCGACTGTTGGATATGATTATCAATGAGAATTTACCAATAACATTTACGGCAATGAATGGATTAAGTTACATTTCGCTTGACAGGTCGATTATCCAAAAAATGAAACTTGCCGGTTTTTCATCATTGAATTTGTCATTAGTCAGTTCGGACAAACTCGTTTTAGAATTCACCGACAGGCCGCATACGGTTGACAAATTCTTAAATATCTTAGCAATTGCAGAATCACTTGATCTCCGCGTAACCGCGTATTTTATAATGGGAATGCCAAAGCAATCAATTAAAGAAATCTGGAATACCCTGCTAACTTTGGCAAAATGCCGCTGTCTCATTGGCGCTTCACCTTTTTATTTTACCCCCGAGTCCCCAATCCACAGACTTGAAAAAAACAACCCATCCATTCACCTGGCGTCAGATAAACATGGTGATCCGTATTTTGCTGCACGATTAACTGTAATGGATTTAGAATGTAATGAATTTGACCGTGATGATATCTTTACGCTTTTCAAACTGACCCGAGTCTTTAATTATATCAAAAGAGGAATTGATCTGGGATACTCGGAGACTGACATTTTTTTTGAGCCCGCATTCAATATACTTAATAACGGCTGTTGGTATGCTGAAAATGGAAATGAAAAATATGAGCTCCCATTTTCTAAAAAAGTGGCGAATTTAATTCGAGATTCAAAACTGATCATTAAAGGCTATAAACAGCCCTCGTCATTCACCTTAAACTGCCAGGACCGGTTAGGGACACTGCTAACACTATAAAAAAAAACTCATATCCATGATATGTACGCCACCATAAAATGATAATTTTGTTATGAATGAAGATCAAGAGTTTATCAACCATCTACTCGACCTACTCGGCGAACGAGAAAATATCACGTACAAACGCATGTTTGGAGGATACGGTTTGTTTTGTGAGAGTGTCATGTTCGGTTTAATATCTGAAAATACGCTTTATCTTAAGGTTGATAGCGAAAATATAGAAACTTTTTTAACAGAAGGACTCGAATCGTTTATATATTTCAAAGGAAATAAACCAGTTAAATTATCCTATTATGAAGCTCCAGAGGCCGCATTGGAAGATCCCGAGGTAATGAAAAGATGGTCGGAGTTATCAATTAATGCCGCATTTCGAACTGCCGCAAAAAAGCGGAAAAAACAAGCAGTCAGTCCGACTTTGGAAATCGTTGCGAGAAAATCGTCAAATTGAGAGCATTTTTGTTCAAATTTGAGGAATATATTGCGCCCCGTGGGATCGACGATAATTTGGAAAAAAATGGGCCAAGAATGCAGTTTTCGCAGTAGATTCCTCCAAAGTCCGACAGACTGCTAGAACTCGTTCTGGGCATTGATAACATTATAGTCATCAGTATTTTTGTCAGTAAATTACCTGATTCACTTCGAGATAAAGCACGAATGATGGGCCTTGGATTGGCACTGGTTGCCAGAGTATTCATGTTATTTCTGCTTCTTGCCTTATCCAATCTAACGGATCCTATTTTCTTAAAACTGTCCGTTCGTGACATTATGCTTGTTACCGGTGGTCTGTTTTTGTTATGGAAAGCGGTTCATGAAATTCATGAAACCGTAGAACTCAAAGATGAAGCAGAAGCAAATCAGGCTGTAAATGTCGCAAATGGATTTGTTTCTATCATTATCCAGATTGTTCTGTTAGATATCGTATTTTCTATTGATTCTGTTATCACCGCGATTGGACTTAGGGCTCACAAATAAATAACTTGGATTTTTCGCATCTTATCTTCACGTCATCTAGGTCCGATCCAATTGACGAAAAACATTGAAATATTGCAATATTCCTGCTGCTTTTCGCCATTCAGATCATCCAAACCTGACATAAATCTGAGCGCGAAATTATCCAAGTTATTTATTTGTGAGCCCTTACTAATCAAATTTGGATTATTATTTCTGCTGTTATGGTTTCATTTTTGTCATTATTAGCATTTGCGAAACCCATTGGAGAATTTATTATTTCGAGACCTGCACTAAAAATATTAGCACTATCATTTTTGATTACTATTGGTGTTACCCTTTTCATTGAAGGTCTGCACCAGCATGTTCCTAAAGGTTATATTTATTTGTCAATGGGATTTGCCTTATTCGTTGAACTGCTGCAAATGCGTCATGATTATAATAAAAAACAGACAATCACTTCATAAAATGGCCAGGAAATTACTATCGGTTATTGCCGCTATGATTTTTGTTACGTTGGACCAAAGTTTTGCTCAACCAAACCAAAAAACAGAGATAAAATTTGTCGCAAAAGTATCTGATGTTCGACTATCATCAACCCTGCTATCTCAAGGGAAAACAAATGATGATATAATTATTGCGACAGTACCATCGATTATGTTTAACCCCATTCTGGAATTCAAAGACGTACGTGATGGAAGTAGTCATACAATTCCTGAAATTTCAATTTTGCTACACTATCATAAAAAGTTAATTGAAGGTTCTGTCAATGAAATACTTGGGTTTTGGCTAAAAAAAGAGCGGAATCCAAAGAAAGAATTGCTCTCAAATCCCGAACGAATGAATCAAGCAAGAGACTATTATTTAAATAATCCAGGTTTGAAGGTCATCGGCATTGTATATCAAAAGAAGACATCATCTGTTCTGATTGATATTGGTGAATTAATATTGGGCTATAGTTTCAAAGTGAAAAATGGAAAATATTATTTAACTGACAATCCCACTAATGACCTAGAACTTGCCATCATTGAAGCAAGTTTTGCAACTGCCAAATAAACCTGAATCCGTGACGTTAAGTATAAAAAAGGTATTTTACATATTAGCGATCGTTCTGCTATCACAGAATGGCTTTCTTTTAATGCATCTGCTTCGTTATCAAGCTATTGCAGTAGTTACTACAGCTAAAAATTTGATACCTTACATCTACAGAAAAAGAAAACCATCACGGATTCAGGTTAAAGTCAACATTATTATCCACTAATTTTATTTCATCAGCTCAAAAAATGATACGCAACTATCCCCATTTTAGCTACTTAAAACGACTAGCCTTTTCCATTTGCGTTTCAATAAAAATCATCAGTACAGGAATAGGTCAAACGACTCATCCGGATAGCTCCAACGCAGAACTTGATGAGAAGGATCTAGACTGGATCAAGGCTCATCCAGTTATAAACCTTGCCCCTGACCCGGATTTTTTGCCCATAGAATATCTGGATAAAAATAGTGAATATATCGGTATGGCTGCAGATTTCATAAAAATACTGGAAAAGAAATTGCCCATAAAGTTCAACATTATTCACTTAAAAAATTGGGAAGAAGTTCTAAGTGAATCGATGGCTCGTAAGGTCGATATGTGGGGAGCAGCAACATCAACACCGCAACGATTGGAATATATGCAGTTTACCGAGTCCTACCTGGAACTGCCTGCAGTTATTCTTGTTCGCAAGAATATAGCTGAATCGCTTACTTTAGAAAACCTTAAGGGAATGAAGGTTTCGGTAATATCTGGCTACGGCATCCATGATTACTTAAAGGAAAATAATTTTGATATTGAATTGGATGTTGTTCCAGATGTTGGCACCGGGCTATCAAAAGTTTCATTCGGAATGGTCGATGCCATGATCGTAAATAATGCGATGGCTACATATTATATAGAAAAGATTGGCATTACGAATTTAAGGGTAGCTGGCACCAGTGGATATACCTATCGTTGGGGATTTGCAACTCGAAATGATTGGCCGGAACTCAATCAAATTATACAAAAAGGTATAAATATGATTGATGAAGACGAGAAAAAGATGATTTATTGGAAGTGGGTCGGCCTTAATGTTGACCATTCGATTAATCCAATGAATATCATCGTCCCGATGTCCATTGCATTAACTTTTTTTGCAATTGTAGGTATTCTTATTTATAATCGCCAACTCAAAAACCAGGTTCGCTTACGAACAAATGAACTGCAAAAGGAACTTACTGAGCGGCGGCGGTATGAAAAATCACTTGTGGGATATAACGAAATATTGGAAACTATGGCGACAGGGAAATCAATAACAGAGATCTTGTGCAATCTCATTCTTCTAATACAATCTCAATACTCCGAAATGATCTGTTCAATCCTTTTGACAGAGAAAAATGAGGAAAAGTTAGTAATCGCTGTGGCACCAGACCTTCCAGTCGCCTACCGAGAATCAATACAAGACACCATAACAATTGGACCGAATGAAGGATCCAGTGGCACCGCTGCGTTTATCAATGAATCCGTCATGGTCAGTGATATTTCCACAAGTTCATTATGGGAAAAAAATAGGGAGTCAGCACTGCTTCATGGCTTGAAAGCCTGCTGGGCCAGTCCGATCCACAGCAATAAATCCAAGATATTGGGTGTGTTTGAAGTATACTATAAATCGCCTCGAGAACCATCAAGCGATGAATTGGAACTCATACGATCTGCCGCACACATTGCAGGTCTCGCCATTGAAGGGAAAAAACACGGGACCGAATTATTAAACGCAAAAGAGGAAGCGGAAAATGCCAATCAGGCAAAATCTGAATTTTTGGCAAAAATGAGCCATGAACTGAGGACTCCTTTAAACGCAATTTTGGGGTTTGGTGAACTATTGCAGGATGGAGGAAAGGATGCCTGTTCTGAACTTCAGTTATCCTATATTCGCCTAATTATTGATGCAGGAAACCATCTATTGGAACTCGTTAACGAAATACTGGACCTTGCTCGGGTAGAATCAGGAAAACTAGAGGTATCGTTAAAAAGTATTAATGTCAAATCATCTATTGACGAGGTATTACTATTGATGCAGCCACTGGCGGAAAATAAAAATATAATCATCAACAACAACCTTTCTAATTTCAATAAATTGTATATAAATGCAGACCCATTTCGATTCAAACAAGTTATCATTAATTTTATTTCGAATTCGATTAAATATAATAATGATGGCGGTCAGGTCAGCTTGAGTCATGAATTGAAAAATAAGGGTAAAATTGTTCTCAACATCACAGATACAGGCTTTGGTATTCCCAGTGACAAATTAGATACAATCTTTGAACCATTTAAGCGTCTTGAAAACTCCTGTTCAGGTATTGAAGGTGCGGGAATCGGACTGGCCATATCAAAACGACTCATAGAATTAATGCATGGAACAATTAGTGTCGAAAGTACAGTAGGAATTGGAAGTCGTTTTTCATTAGAATTTAATGGTGAAGATATGACCAATTCAACGTCAAAACCCGTATCTCATGCTAAAATACGAAAACCTTCTGAAATTATTGAAGCAGTAGATTCAGATAAATCTTATGTCGTTCTTTACATTGAAGACAATCCTGTAAATCTCAAACTTGTAAAACTATCGCTGAAACGGATGCAAAATGTTAAGTTAATATCTGCAACAGACGGTCTTTCCGGATTGGAGACAGCTATAGAGACTTGTCCTGATTTGATTTTATTAGATATAAATTTGCCGAAAATGAATGGACTTGATGTGTTTAGAAACCTTCAGAAAAATAAAAAAACCGTGACGATTCCGGTCATTGCATTAAGTGCTGATGCCATGCAAGACGATATTAGCAAAGCCATCGAAATGGGATTCCATTCATATTTAACAAAACCGATGAAATTAAAAGTTCTCAAAAATACCATAAATGAAATCTTCAACCAAAAAAATATTGAAGATTCCTAACCTGATTAATTTATCCGGCTTCTACTGCATGCGCATATCTCATTTCATATAAGCGAGTTATGAAGAACCCTAAGACTTGAAATAGTTTCCACCACGGCAGATTTGCAACACTATTCCTTCACCTTCGGAACCTACATAACTCATTGATCTAAAGTAAGCTAAGAACTCTCGTAACGAAGTCGCATGAATTAATCAGGCTAAAACGTATCAGACAAAATGTCCTCTCCCCAATATCCGCTGACCAAAATAAACACGAAGCAGACAAAAATATCATTGATTTGTATTCGGTGATCACATAGATTAATTCTTACAATATAATAATGAACTGAAGTTTGCCCACTTCTATTGAGCAATGTGCTGAGACTTTGGCTCCAATAAAAGCAAGACGTTTATTTTTAAGGGGTTTTGCCCTCAAAAAATAGAAGAAAGCTTTTGAAGCATCACAGTATTGCTACTCCTCAAAAACGGGCAATGTTTAGATAATGAATGAACTACCCCGCCGCAAGCGGTCGGGGTATCGGGAAAAAACCTTTAAATAGGAACGCTGCGAGCAGCGGGGTATTAAACCCAAGGCTACGCAATAATACTCATAAAAATCATATCTCCTTAATTCGTTACCAATATTACGAACCTGCATTATGCATAAACTTTCTATTACAAGTCATCATATCACATAATATCAACGAGTTGTGAATTTATTCGGGTTCGAAATAGTTTCCACCACGGCGGATTTACAACACTATTTCTGCACGCGAATGAAATTAATAACTCAACTCAGTTCTTATGAAACACAGCAAATCAAATAGAAAACGTCGCAGAAGAAAAAAATACAAATCAATATCAGCCGCAATTGTAACGTTTGGTATTGGTATAATTATTACACTGCTTGTCACCTTTGAATTTCATCAGCTGGAAATAAGGGAAATATCAGAGAAATTTAGGCAACAATCAAAAAAAAGCATACGAGATACTGTCAATAAAATTGAATTGAATGCACAGATTCTCACATCGATTGCTGCATTCTATTCTGCATCAAAATTCGTAGATCGAAATGAATTTTCGACCTTTGTAAAACCCGTACTAACAAAAAATCCGGAAATTTTGGCATTGGAATGGATCCCCAAAGTACGTCATGCTGAAATGGAAACCTACATTAACAATGCCCAAAAAGATGGATTCACCACGTTTAATATCAAAGAACGGAATGAATATGCAAAGCTCATTCCTGTATCGAAACGAGACGTTTATTATCCAGTTTATTATGTAGAACCTTATGCAGGTAACGAAGGTTCATTCGGATTTGATCTTGCTTCTGAATTAAATCGTAAAAACGCACTAGAGACCGCAGAAAAGTCAGGCAAAATGGTCTTGTCAGCTAGAATAAAATTACAGCAGCGTGATACCGACGGAATTTTGGCTTTTTATCCAGTATATGATTCAGATAATAATCTCAATGGATTTGCTCTTGGCGTATTTGTCTTGTCAGATTTAATTAGTATAGGTATGGATCAACTGTCATCCGCAGGAATAATATTCCAAATTTCCGATACAACTGAGGCTGAAGCATATTCAAACATATATTTTCATGGTTCTACCACTCCAAATGGAGAAACATCGTTTTTAGGTTTTCTTAAAGATTATTATGGAATCTATCAATGGCAATCATCGGTAAAATTGGGGAATCGTATATGGAAATTCGAATTCAAAACCACCTCAAAATTTTTAGAAGACATCTCATTTCCAGCATCAATTATCATTTTCCTTTTTGGATGTATTCTCTCTGTATTATTTTCAATCTTCGTTGGTATAATATTCGGAAATAAAGAATATTCAGCGTATTTGGTTGCGAAACGAACAGATGAATTATTACAAGCAACGAAATTGGCCGAAAATGCGAGTAAAACTAAAAGTGAATTCTTAGCGAATATGAGCCATGAATTGAGAACACCTCTAACTGCAATTATAGGATATTCAGAACTTTTAAAAGGGAAGACAGTCTCTGAAGAGGAAAAAAATGAATACGCAAATATTGTTAGAGAGAATGGCAATCATTTACTTACAATCATTAATGATATTCTCGATTTGTCAAAGTTAGAAGCTGGAAAACTAGAAATTGAAATGATTGAGTCTTCATTACGAGATATTGCAGATGATGTTATATCGTTGATGCAAATCAAAGCAAATGAGAAAAACATTGATCTAAAACTCGAATTAGGTGAATCAGTTCCTTATACCATCGAAACAGACCCGGTACGATTAAGACAAATTCTAATGAACTTAATCAGTAATGCCTTAAAATTTACCGAAACCGGTAGCGTGACCATGAAAATACTGTATGACAAAACATTTAATCCATCGCCACTCGTCTTTGAAATTATTGATACTGGGATTGGAATGACAGATAAGCAGATCATGAAATTGTTTCAACCGTTTACACAGGCCGACGCATCAACAACTCGCCAGTTCGGTGGCACGGGATTAGGTTTGGTCATTTCAAACCGGCTAGCAAAAAAATTGGGTGGAAGACTGAATGTGAAGAGTATAATTTATGAAGGAAGTACATTTACACTTTATATAAAACCAGGAAATCCAAATTTCAAGGCACCAAAAGAAGACATAAAAGAATTATCTTTAAACAGTAAACATGAAACCAAACATGATCTAAAATCAATTAAAAATACAAAAATTTTGCTCGTAGAAGATACCGAAATAAATAGAAGATTGATTCACAAGATTTTGACAAACAGCGGTTGTACCGTTGACGAAGCAATTGATGGACTTATTGCATTGGAAAAAATAAAGAAAGCAACAAAGGACAATTCACCATACAAAATTATTTTCATGGATATGCAAATGCCAGTTATGGATGGTTATATAGCGACTAAAAAACTCCGCGAGAGAAATTATAAAGGAACCATTATTGCCTTAACAGCAAACGCGATGAAAAGTGATAGAGAAAAATGCATTGATGTCGGTTGTGATGATTATTTAACCAAACCGATAAATAGGAAAGTACTCATCAAAACTATCCAAAAAAACGTTATTTTTGAATCTGCATTATAACTAACGTTGTTCTTAATATCGAAAGAATAATTTGCATGAATCAATTATTTTAACAAACACCGACTTGTTTCTGCCCCCCCCCCCCTTCCTCATCATACTTTCTCCACATTTTTTATTCGTATTTTCAGTGGTAAGACCTCCCTGAAATTTCATCAATCAGGCTTACTGCCTACCTACAAACCAGACATACCTAACCCGAGTTTCCTCGATTGAGTTGTAAGTCATTGGTAATCAACGACGATATTTTCAAGTAACTACAAAGTCGTTGATTTTTCCGGCGTCAAATAGAATAAGTCTTTGAAAATCACTGGAATTTTCTCAAACTGTCGAAAAAACGCAAATGAATCACTACAAAACCTCGACAATTACAGTAAAATGCGATTTTCCAAAATTCAACACAAAAAATATCACTTATAGTAACTACATTTCGAATGGCAAAATTTTAAAAAAGTCATAACTTGTTTATATAAATAAATTAGTGGATTTTTGTTATTATGGAAAATTACCGATTTTGGGCATTTATTGGGAAATTTGGCACTCAACCGAGGAAAGTCGGGCTAATCATAACAAATCATTTCTATAGACCAGTGTCCTCAATCGACCAAATTTCGGACATTAGAATGGCCCAATAAATGCGCCAACAACACTTCCATACGATACTGATTTATTTTGTAATCATGCAATAAAAAATTGGCGAATCACAAAGTTTACTCGGAAAGATTAAAGTAAACATCGATTTTACACTTAAAATTGTAAAAAAATGGCGATTTGTCTACCCTACTTCACAATTGCTGCGCAAGGCAAAATAACAATTGTAGTAGAACGTGACGTCTGAGAGTTTCAACTGTCTTGCCCGCAAAATCGGACAAAAAAATTAACTTGTTTATTTTCAATTAGTTACGAAACTAACCGTGCAAACTTTCGTTTACGATGGTTCGTTATTGCTTCCAGAGAGAATATGCATTTATCGATAACATATCCTGTCCTACAAAAGCCAATAGAATTCGTAATAAGTTCACCCTCCAAAGCCTGTCCGCGAATGATGAATTTGCACTCTTCAATTGTTCATAAAGCAGCTTTAACCTGCACAATGCTCAAGAAACACATTTTTCCTGAATTTACCAAAAATCACATATAATATAATAAGAACGTACGGAAAACGTTCTATCGGAATATCAAAACAATTAAATATTATCGAAAAATTGGAGTCATCCATAATGATTAAGTCAATTAAATGCCTACATCGGTTTCTATTACCGGCAATCATCGTCTGCATTTTGCAACAGACAATCTTGATTGCAAAACCGAACGCTGACGAATTAGACAAACCTAAACACTCAGTCTTACTTCAATTTTCCTTAAACGAATTAATGGATATTGAAGTTGAAGTCACTTCAAAACGGCTTGAACCAATTCAAAACGCTCCTGGAGTTGTTACTGTAATTTCAAAAGAAGAAATAGAACTATTTGGTGCGCGAAACCTATTCGATGTATTAAATAAAATGCCAAATGTGTATGGCTCAGGATCATATTTATTTCCAAATAGCGTTGTTTCAGTTCGAGGAGATCTTGATTCACATGTTGACAATAGAGTACTTATACTAATCAATGGTCGCCCATTACGTGATAGTAATTTCGGTGGTCAAAATTTCTCAATTTATAGATCTTACCCTGTGACAATGATTGAACGAGTCGAGATGATTCGAGGTCCGGGTTCAGTACTATACGGCTCAAACGCATTTACAGGAGTGATTAATATTATTACGAAAAATGGGAATAATGAACACAATCAATTTAAATTGAGCGGCGGAAGCCATGGCAATTACATTTTCGAATCATCCATTAGAAAATCAACAGATAACTATGACTACATTGGTGTTGTTAATATTTCTGGCGAAGATGGTTGGGAATTTAATGCCACAGATTTTACCGGGTCAACTGACCATCAACGTCGTGGTTTTGAAAGCGGCACTGTAACTGCAAATTTCAAAATCGGGACCTTTGCCTTTGACTTTTTTGGCTCAAAAACAAAAACTGATAACATTGGTATTCTGCCATTATGGAGCCTGCCAGGCCAAAAACTGAATTCTGAACGACTATTTGGAAATATGACACACAATCAAAAATTGAGCGACAATTGGACATTATCGTCAAATGTAACTGTAAATTATATGGATACCTGGTGGGCGGCCGAAAGCATCGAACACAAATCGACAGATATCTTGGGTGAAATGACAATAATGGGAAACGTCAGCGACAATCTTGATTTTCTCACAGGAGTTTCAATCGAACATCAAAGTGGTTCCACCTTAAACAATTCACCGGTTCCGAAGTATAGAAGATTACCATTGCGTATTTATTCAGAAGCGGGATATAAACTGAATGACCAAATAAAATTAATTGGTGGACTGCAATGGAATAAACCAGAAGATGATGATGGTGATATCTTAAATCGGTTAGGTCTAATCATAAACCTAAATCGATTCTGGTCATTGAAATTCTTGAGAGGAGAGGCATATCGCGCACCCAATCCTACTGAGACAGATATCCTGGTTCGTAATGGCAATTTTACTATTCTATCAGGAAATTCTGCACTTGAACCTGAAAAAATAACTACTTATGATGCACAACTCTACTATCAGGGCGAAAGTGCTCAATTTGGTCTCACGTATTTTGATAGTAAGCTGGAAAATCTAATCGTGCGTGTACCCACCGAAGGTAATGGTCAATCATTTAACAATGGAGGAAATTCAGATTTTTGGGGATTGGAGATTGAGGGAAAATATAATTTTCCTCATGGTTTATTCTCATCAAGTTCGGTGACCTATCAGGATAGCAGAGATAGTTTTGGAACTCGTCCAAGTGTGGTACCTCATTTAATGATAAAATTTGGAATCGGTTATAAAAACAGGAAATTCTCTTTAGGGGTCTTTGATACCTATATTTCTGATCCAGAACCGATCGCTGGAGCTCCGCAATTAAATTTGGCGCCTGATGGTTATCACTGGATTACAGTCAATTGCAAATATGATATAACAGACTGGATTGGATTAAAGAAAGGAAATGCGAAATTCACTTTGCAAGTTACAAATTTATTAGATAAAGATGTAAATCACCCAGATTGGAATGGCAGGCTTATTAATTCGCTACCTCAAGATTCTGGAATAACGGTATATTCCGGATTTGAATTTAACTTTTAACTGCAATTCTTCGCAGAGAAACAATTAATCACTTATATTCAGAGTAAAATCATGAACGAAAAGAATTCATCATATGCCAAAAAAGTACAACTTGGGTATAATATAAAATGAGAGGCTCTACCCAGGTCCTATTTGAATTGTTTAAGTCTGTTTCTGGAAAATATTAGTAACACTAAATGAACGTCTTAATTTGATGTATCACAATATTTCATACGAAATTGTCATAACCTTAAAAACATTACGACCCGTTATTCAAGGCAAAATGGCATCTATTTGGAAAAGAAAGATTACCGGATTGTTGAACCAGGGGCACTCATTGACCAAAGTTGCATTAATAACGACTTTTTTAATGGGCAACAGTATTCTGGCAGGCGATGAATTTTCCCAGTATGAAGAATATGAGGTCAAAGGTGTTTTTATTTATAATTTTTTAAACTTTGTGACATTTTCTCATTCACTGGGAAATATCAGAGAGCAGCCAAAATCAAGTGGGCCCATAATTATCGTTATTGGAACCGATAACCCCAACATAAAATTGTCCAAAGCCATCCGAGGCACAATGATAAAGGACAGAGCACTAAAAACCACATATTTTAACAAGCAAGATTTGCTTTATAAAGCATCATTAGATGAATGTGATGTGCTATTTTTGTGCGATGATCAAATAAAACACGTTGAGGATATTGTTAAACGTTTAGGTAGCCGCAAGGTTTTAATCATTGGAGAGTCAAATAATTTTTTAACTAAAGGCGGAATGATTAATTTTTTAATGGCAAAAAAGAAGATAAGATTTGAAATAAATCTTTATGAACTAAAAAAAGCAGGTTTTGACATAAACCCACAATTACTTAAACTTGCAAGTAAGGTCATAACAAAACAGACAAAACTGACTGACTAATACCTGAATCCGTGAAGGTTTTCTTTGAATGAAGTTGCGAGGCAGTAAGTATTTAGCTGTAGTGACTACTGCAACTTCTTACTAACGAAGCAAATGCATTTAAAGAAAGCCTCCGCGAAGTGGCGACTTATTGCTAATTTGTAAAATACCTAATAGTTATTTCGTCTTGAACCTACCGTCACGGATTCAGGTAATATTTAATTCTTTGGTATCACATACCGGTGGTAATTATCTGTAAATACAATGAGTGTATCAGTAAGGTGCACCAAATGAGGCGATAACGGACGTTGAAATTCTTGAAGATAAAACACAAAATAATGATGATAATCATGTCGATCTCTGCGTTTGCTTTGATTATGACATGCATTTCTTTTATCATTTATGAACGGCAAAAGCTACGACAAAATCTATTAAGTGAAATCCAATTACTTGCTCAAATTATAGGAAGCAATTGTGAGGCAGCGTTGATGTTTAATGAACGCGTGGGTGTGGAAGAAATTCTTTCTGTTCTCGAAGCAGAGCCGTCGATCGAATTTGCCAGTGTTTTCGATAAAAATGACAAGGAATTTGCTACATATAAACGAAATAATACCCAACAAATGACATCTCCGATTATCGAAAACGGTCACTATAAATTCACGAATAACACCCTGTTAGTAGTCAATGACATTTCGGTAAACGAAAAAGTCATAGGCAAAGTTTTTATCCAGGCCAATCTAAGCCAGCTTCACTCTCTTATTAAACGGGTGTGCATTAATGCCGTAATCGCTTTAATAGGCACAGTTTTTCTCTTATATCTCATATCTTCTAGACTTCAGCGCATTATCACAGAACCTATTCTGGAACTGGCAAATACCGCAAAAAGAGTATCAACCCATAGAGATTATTCCTTAGAAGTAACGAATAAAAGCAATGATGAAATTGGATTTTTGATTAATGCATTTAATGATATGCTTGCTCAAATAAGAAACCGACAAGCAGCATTGACAAGTAGTGAAGAAAAATATAGAACTTTATTCAATGCATCAGGCGAAGCTGTATTATTAGCTGAAGACCAAAAAATTATCGATTGCAATTTGAGTGCTTTGACGACCTTCGGTTGTATCGATCGCAGCGAACTGATTGGTAAAAATGTTAGTGCCATTTACCCGGAGAAACAACCTGATGGCTCAACGTCCCAGGAATTTATTAATAAACAAATTTCATTAACAATGAAGCGTGGAACCAGCAAATTTGTATGCATTCAAAGAAAAATATCAGGTGTCGAATTTTCAGGAGAAGTAAGCTTAACAAAAATGGAGGTGAATAATAGGATAATCAGGCAAGCCATCGTGCGTGATATTTCAGACAAAATTCGTGCTGATGAAGAATTAAAACAAGGGATGATTGCGGCTGAAAATGCAAATAATGCGAAGAGTGAATTCCTAGCAAATATGTCTCATGAATTACGTACCCCATTGCATGGGATACTTAGTTTTTCTTCATTCGGGTTGAAACATTATGATGCCGCATCGCCTGAAAAATTGCTTAAATATTTTCAAAGAATTGAAACATCTGGAAAAACTTTACTTGATTTACTTAACGATCTATTAGACCTCTCCAAGCTGGAAGCAAAAATGACGATGTTTGAATTTAGGCCCACAGCTATTAATAATTTGATAGTTTCAGTAATTGAGGAGTTTCATCTATTAGCCGAAGAACGTTCAATTTCAATTCGATTCGATGATTCAAATCAGTCGCCTAAGGTCCACATTGATCGTATGAAAATTTCTCAAGTAATTCGCAATTTGATTAGCAATGCATTGAAATTTTCTAATGACAATACTGAAATTTCAGTTATGACAAGAGCTGATAGGAATACGATATCAGTTTCGGTTCAGGATACGGGCATTGGTATACCAGACAACGAATTGGACGTAATATTTAACAAATTCACCCAATCCACTAGAACCAACAGTGGAGCAGGAGGGACCGGATTGGGCCTTGCTATTTGTAAAGAAATCATAAATGGTCATGATGGCACTATCTTGGCCTCAAACACGCCTAAAGGTACTCTAATCACATTTAATTTACCGACTAACACAAGTTAAATTCTTTATGTGTATGAATACCCATGGACGTTCTATCATTTTTTATGGACTCTTTCAATTTTGTATCCTCGTTTCTCCAATTTCTTCAATATTCCGTTTTCTCCAATCATGTGCCCCACGCCGACCAGAACAAATTCTTTTGGGTCTGTTTTCAATAGTGATTCGATTTGTGGTAACCAATTATTATTTCTATCAACGATCATGCTTTGATATAATTTCGGATAATCGATTTTCATTGAATCGATGAATAATGTTTGAAGTGCAACAAGATCGCCTTTCTTCCAGGCAATAAGCATATCATTAATAAATTCTTTGACACCTTTCATATCTCTTATTGAATGGGATACAAAGTCATTTTCATTACCTAATCCCATGGACACTAAAAACTCTATTTGTTCTTCAATTGATTCAAGTCCTATAATTTCTTTTTTGTCGGCGATGCCTCGCCTATAAAAATGCAAGTCTACGCCTTCAAGACTGACACCAAGTTTTTGTAGTTCCAACACAACGAGTGTCATGACGACCATTTGTGGCTTAAATTTTTCCAACACCACCAAAGGCATACCCGTTTCACTGCAAAAGTCATTAAGTTGTTGATATACCGTTGATGACAGGATTGACTTCAATTCTACACCATCTTCAAGCATTGTTCTTGCCATCATCATCTGCTGAACTTCAGGATTTTTCATCCTCCCAAGATTCGTTTCAAACACCAATGTGGTTGCGTCATTATAGGCAATATCAAATTCTTTTGGCAATGGATAATCGGACTTCCTGAGTACGTGACACGTCCCACCAATATAGAGAAATGACGCATCATTATAAACCTTCCAAACCGATGAATCCGCAAACAGCGAAAAACCTGAAAGGACTAATATGATGTTTAATAGATATCTTTTAATCATAGAACCAAAAATATCCGATATTTTGAAATTCACAACTAGAAATCATCGACCAATGTGACCAAAGTGATGTTAACATATTTAGGCACACACTCATACTTGCCGGTAAGCGGCACCTCATTATAACAGCTGTACTTTGTGTTTTCACAGTTCAGCACAATAAAGTAGGGCATAAATATAATCGTATCCAATCTGTTCTAATAGCTTGACGCTGGCCGAAAAGAGTGTATAAATCTTTTTTCGACCAGCTTATCTTTATGAGTTTGACCAAAATTTGATTTTTAATTCCCATTTTTGGCCGGATTCGATCTTTTCAACACCAACGTGTGGTCAACTTGGTGAAAAATTCAGTTTCCTGTAGACAGCTCTGCTGTCATCAACATTAATTCTAATGATTCCTTTATTTTTTTAGTGCGATACTATTTACGTCAAGCAACAGCTTTTAGCTTTGCTATCTGATGTACTGCCCCAATTTCAACCATCCGACAAAAATTATAGGCAATAACAGTTTCCATTAATTCTGACCTGACTGCATCAAGCCCCCAACGGCGTAATTGACCAAATTCATAGCGGTTTTTCAGGGTGCCAATAAGTCCTTCTATTGCCGAACGGTTTCTCCGGGCATCCTTCATTTCGCCACTATCCCAAAGCGACTCATCGATTAGCTTTTTGCCTTTCGAACCATTCATACTTACGTAATGAATTCCTAATTCTTTAAGTGCATCAAAATTAGCCTTTGAGGAATAACCGTCATCTGTACTTATCATGTTGGGAAGGACTGTCGAGCGGAAAATACAATCCTGGACTGTGGGAAGGAGTTCTGCAACATCTGAAACATTTCCCTGAGGCACGTCAATACCGGTAATAAATCCATTTCCGCTGCGTCCTAACTGAACTCGATAACCTAAAATCGGCTCTCTGCCTCCTTTCATAATCATTGATGCGGCCCTGTCTCGTATGCTTAATATCTTATCCGACGCATTGACAGGCATATCATTAAGAACTCTGACACTGGCATAATACACAACATGCAGCCCGTCACTAATATCTCGATCCATACAATCCAATATCTGTCGAAGTTGGCCCTTTTTACCCGGAAGCATTGAGATTGAATAAAATGCATCATCGGCCTTTTCCAATTCACCGTAAAGATATTCCAACGCCTTTTCCGCCTTTTCAAGAAATTTGCGATAGAGAGTCTTGCGTTTACGACGAGCACCACGCTTGCTGCCCAATGTGTCAATTTGAAAATTCAATTCACGAAGCAATTTCAGCCATTTCGGGACCCAGTGAGGAGAAAAATTCGCTATGCCAAACACCATCAACTTTTGACTCATACCAAAGATGCGCTCAACTAATTTCAAAATAATTCGAGAATCGGTCGGCCAGGCACTATTGGCCATAACCGCAGTCGAATCAATATAAACCTGGCAAAAGTCGTCAAGATCCATCGCCATTACCATTGCCAGCTGAGCTTTATGAA
>JAJFLO010000304.1 GCA_021772675.1 Verrucomicrobiota bacterium
TATCATCAATGACTAAAATTGTGTCAGAATTTGGCAGCATTAAAATTCAAACTCCCTTGTAATATTAAGGTTTGGAACCATCAAAACAGTACCCACGGGGATAATCTCAGATGGATCTTTCAGTTTATCAAAGTTAGCATTGTAGAGAATGCGCCAGTATCCAGAATCGCCATATACGTCAGCAAGGGAGCTGATTTGTTTTATATCTGAGGCATCTTTCACTTCAAAATATTCAAAACTGTCCAAGGATGATTTTTCAGTATTTGCAGAGGCCACTATTGGAACCAGGTTAACCTCTTTTTCATCGTCTTTATCTTCTGCGTTTATGAGTTTTGCCAATTCATCAAGTTTTGACCGGACATCAATTAGTTCATTAAACAATTCAATGAATTTCAGTGATTCTTTCTCTAAATTTTTTCTTGTTTTCCTTTCGATAACGAACTTGTCAGCTTGAGATTGAATTTGTCCGATTGCTCCATAAGCATTTCCACCATCAATGTTCTGTTCCCATTCATTTATGGAATTAATTAATTTTTTGAGCTTTTCAGACTGACTAGTTAATGATTGAATTAGGGTTTCTTTATCTGAACTATAACGAGAATAAAGTTCGTTTTTTTCTTCTAAAAAAGCCCAATTTTCAATTTGTATCAAACTATAAATAAGAATTATTGATATAAAAAAACTGTTTTTTTTACTAGTCATTTTATTTCTTAAATGAGTGGTGATTAATCGATAACCTTAAGTAATTTTGAATTGAATAAAGCAGATACAGCAACAAAAAAAGTCATCACTAAAACTTGTTTTTTGGAAAACGCATTTTTCGTACCATGATAGCAGTCGCCCATCTTTTCTTGAAAGTTGTATGAGTTTGTCACATCTACTCTGCAAATCTGAAGTCATCATACTAATTCATTTTGTTATGAGACCATTGCTTTTGACGTTTCAAGCTGATGGCGATATCTATACCTCCAATGCGCTACGGAGACCCGTGAATTTTAAAATATCACTTCGTCAACACATAAATTTACAGAGCAATAGTCACATTTTCAGCTATAGTTGTTGAATTCAACTACATCTATTTATATTTGAGAAACCTTAAAAACCAACCACTATTGATAGCCTTTTAGTGCTTCTATCCTTACTCAACCTTAACCCATTTTTCTCACCAACTTCGTAACGAGAGGACTTAGATTGCGTCATTCCAGCATTTTACCGCTGGATAGAGAATCACAGTGTGTCGAACACACAGAATCCGAGAGTCAAGGTAAAATGCTGACATGACGTGATATACATTTCCTAGTAGATGTTTTGTGAGAAATGCGAGTTAAGGTCGAGATATATATAAAAACTCTCCTTTTTCAGTTAGACAGTATAAATTATTTTGCCATTGTCATTAAAAAAGATGGAATCACGATCCGATAATAATTATGTGTTTGCATCAGATATATAGTAAATCGATTAGAATTATTACTGGCTGATCACTGGTCAATTTTTTTGTATTGATGTACAATTAAAGAAGTAATAAATCAAAAATTTAACTATGGGTTCAATATAAACAACGATCTTAAAATCGAAATGGTATAAACATTGCTACAACTTAGGTGATTTTGATTTTTAAAACCCACAATAAAAGAAAGACCAAACATAATGAAAAGTGAATATGTAAACCCCTTTGTAGAAGCCACCGTTGAAACATTTGAAACAATGTGTGGTACTGTTCCGAAAAGGAATGGGAAGTTGGAAATTAAATCAGGTGTATTTAAGACAGATGATTTAGTTGGCATAGTTGGATTGTCTGGAAACGTGTGCGGCGCAGTGCTGATGGCAATGTCAGTCGAAACCGGCCTAAAATCAGTCAGCTCATTTTTGGGTGAAGAGATTAGTGAACCGGATTCTGATTTAATGGACGGATTTGGAGAAATCCTAAATATTATTGCTGGAGCTGCTGCCGCAAAACTCAGCAGCTTCAAAATTAAATTGGCATTACCAACAGTATTGTTAGGGCAAGACCAATTATTAAGTGGAAAACAAATTTCACCATGGATTATCATTCCCATGATGTTTCCGGAATGGGGATCTTTTAAAATAGAAGTTTCAATGGAGGAGAAAAAATGAAAGTATTACTTACAGACGATTCTACAACAATGCGAAAAATTCAAAAGCGAGTGCTAACGAGTATGGGAATAACGGATATTGTTGAAGCAGGCGATGGAACGGAAGCAATAAAAAAATTGGAAGAAAATAATTATGATTTTGATTTTATGCTTTGTGACATCAATATGCCCGAAATGAGTGGTTTAGAAACACTGCGAAAAATAAGGAGTACACCAGAGTGTGCACAACTGCCAGTCATTATGTGTACGTCCGTTGCGGAAAAGGAACAGGTAATGGAGGCAATAAAGGCGGGTGCCACAAACTATGTTGTAAAACCCTTTAAACCCGATGATCTCCAAAAGAAAATTGAATCGGTCATTAAAATTGAGAAATAAAAAATGGCTCTTTTGAAAGCGGACTATATTAATCACATCTTGGATTCAACTGGAGAAACGTTGGACACAATGATGGACTTAAAATTGCTCCGTTATGGTTCTTTGGGTGTGAAATCCACGACATTTGACGGTAATCAGGAAATTACAAGCATTATCGGATTAATGGGGAAAAACGATTTCATGATTCGATTAATCATGAAATCCCCTGTAACTGTGGCTATAAGAATATGTTCGGAATTTTTAGGAGAAACCTTGGAAGAATTAAATATGGACGTCATTGATGCCATGAAAGAAATTGTAAATATTATCGCCGGTGCAGCTGCGGCGAAAATGTCTGAAAACAATTTTTTATTAACTCTTCCCGTAGTATTACTAGGTAGTAAGGTTTCGTATTCAGGAGCTAAATCAAGTTCGGTCTTTATTCCATTATTCGTGCCTGAATGTGGTCGACTAAAACTTGGTTTAACAGCAAATGAATAAGTTGAAATTGGCAGACAAAACGCAACTTCTTAAAATTGGAATAATATCTTTTTTGATCCTTGAATTAACCGCTATATTAATTGGGATTTGGCCAATCTTAAATCAACCAAAGTTGGCATCCTCAACCTACACATCTCTTCGACTTGGTGTTATCCCAACATTTTCTAAAAAAAATTCACAGGAAATTTGGTCTCAGATCGCTCAGCAATTTTCTAACAAATGTAACATTTCTATTAGCCCGTATTATTGTAATTCTCACGATGAAGCAATCTACGGGTTACTCTATGGCAGTTTGGATTTAGTCATTGTCAACGCAGTGGTTTCAAGTGAACTAAAAAAGCAATTTGACGCTGAATCATTGTTAATCAAAGATTTGGACAATGAGTTAGAAAATCATAGAAGCGTATTGGTTGCCCGGAAAAATGAAGGCACAAATTTCTTGTCCCAAACGAGTGGACTACGATTTTCAAACGTAAATAGATACTCACTCGCCGGGGCACTAATTGTTAATGAATTTATCGAAAGCAAGATTAATGAGCCAATAAAAAATTGGTTCTCTGAAATCTCATATGCGGGGACACATCATCAGTCGGTTATCAATTTAATAAAAAACGATACCGATCTAATATCAGTGAATTATTCCTCTCTCAAAGAAAGTATGAAAATGCTCGGATATTCCGATGACATGATTCAAATATTGTGGATGTCTACAG
This sequence comes from Verrucomicrobiota bacterium, assembly GCA_021772675.1. GTDB lineage: Bacteria > Verrucomicrobiota > Lentisphaeria > JABSQK01 > JAJFLO01 > JAJFLO01. The sequence continues at coordinate 3,683 of JAJFLO010000304.1, forward strand.
TTTTACCAGAGCCGGTTTTGTGCTGTCGGTCTGATCTGGACCGAACCATTCAAAACGAGTTGATTAATGCTGTTTCATTAATAAAAAGCGATCAAAAACGCAACCGACTTAGATTCCGACGTTTGGACGAATCATTTACGCAACGAGTCGGTAAAACAGCTCAGTTGGGTAATAAATTAAAAATAATACTTTAACTGATTTGTTCCATCTTCAATCAAACAATCTACTCTCAGTTTAACGCGGTTTTTTACGACGATTGTTCATGAAATCCTGAAAGATGAATCCACCCAAACGATTCAAAGGTGTATAATACGCTTTCCCCATATTCAGTTCAGTCAGTTTCTCGATAAATAATCTAAGATAAGGATCAGAAGTTATCATGAACGTGGTGATAGAAATATTCTTTTTTTTACAAAAAAGCGCTTCATTTAATGTAAGATTTTCAATATAGGGGTCAAATCCAAACGAATTTTTATAAATTTCCCCATTTGTTTTTGTTATAACAGTTGGTTTACCATCAGTGATCATAAATATTTGCCTATTGGCAGATTTTCGTTTTAATAAAGTTTCACGCCCCAAGCGTAATCCCGCTTGAGTGTTTGTATGATAAGGACCGACACCAGTATAAGGAAGGTCTTTTATTGTTATTAATTTTGCTTCATCTCCGAAGACCGCGACATCAAGACTATCTTTCGGATACCTTGTTTTTATCATTTCAGCTAAAGCCATCGCGACTTGTTTTGCAGGTGTGATTCTATCTTCACCATATAAAATCATTGAATGGGATATATCCAGTAATAATACAGTCGCAGCATTTGTGTTTTCCTCCATTTCTTTAATCATTAAGTCAGATTCCTGAAGATCAAAATCACCGAGCCCTACTCGTTTGATAGATTGTTTTACCGACTCATTGTAGTCAATGAAATGATTGGAATCACCGAATTGAAATTTTCTCCTTTCTGGTAGAATTTCTCCAAAACCACCACCCTCTCGCGGAATGGGATGCAAACCTTTTCCGGATGTTTTCAGCTTAGAAAAAATATAATCGAGGGATTTTTCTCGAATAATTCGTTCGCCTTTAGACGACAATTTTAAATCTGTTCTACGATTTATGATAATATTTTTTTCTTCGAGAGATTTCTGAAATTTGTCCAAATCAATTTTCTGATCAATATACCCCTGTTGCTGGAGGTAGTGCATCATGCTTAATACATGACTTACGTCACCATTTGCCTGCAATAGCAGATGATTAAACAGCTGGTCCAGTCCGTGTTCCAATACCATTTGGGATATAAGAGAATCATCCCACTTTGAATAGTTGTAGCGCATGGCAAACTAAATAAAAAGTTAATTATTGTGGATAAGTTAATTTTATTAAATATAGACAAAATCGGCTACAATTGCATTAAAACTGTATTACTTTTTGGGACCTTATTACAGGATTACTTAATTAAGCCGTAATTAATCAAGGGTATACAGGTTTAAGTCAAGTGTAAAGGTTCTATGGAGATTCATGGTTTCAAGATCAGCAAGAAAGAGTAAATCTTCTTTGAGGCTTAAGAGATTCGAGGTTAATACTCGTTGCCTGACCGTCAGGTGGTAGGAAAGCCAGTTATAAATGTCTAAAACGCGCTACTCCCGCATTGCACCTGACGACAGCAATAACTCGCTACTAAAAAGTGGTCTCGAAGTCAAAACAGAGTTTTGTTTTAAATTATATCTTCTGTCTAGCAAAACATCGAAGAGCTTGGAATTTGCTCTAAATAAATACGTAGTGATTCTTGTGATCTTAGGCCTGAATACTGAAACCAGATACCTAATAAACATTTACTAAAAATCGAAACTAATTCACATGAAACTTGCTTTTATTGGCGCTGGAAAGATGGCAACTGCAATTGCACAAGGTCTAATCGATGCAAATTGCTTTGGAAAAAGTAATATTATGGCTTCTGACCCATCAATGATATCTCAGCAGTCTTTTTCCACTACCGTTGGAGTTCAATGTATAGACGATAATGACGCTACCATTGATCAGGGAGACGTAATTGTCCTAGCAGTAAAGCCACAAAATATTGAGAATGTATTTAGTAATTTAATTAGTCCTTTAAACAGCAAACTATTAATTTCAATTATTGCAGGGTGCACTCTCAAAAATTTATCTGCGTTAACTCAGTCAAAAAGAATTATCAGGGTAATGCCTAATACACCGGCTATGGTGGGAAAAGGCACTGCTGTTTTTGCATGTGGAGATGATGTAACCAAATCAGATATAGAGCTAGTGACTAAAATTTTTAGCACCGTCGGTATTGTCAAACAGCTCCCTGAAGAATATTTGGACATCGTCACGGCCGTCAGCGGCAGCGGTCCGGCATATGTTTTTGAATTTATTCAAGCGTGGGTTGATGCCGCGGTTGCAAACGAATTAGATCCAGAGTTATCTTTGGAGTTAATCCTGCAAACAGTTTCAGGGGCCGTTGAAATGATTCACAAAAAGATGGGTACGCCTGATGAACTAAGAAATGCAGTGACCTCACCTGGAGGAACTACCGAAGCCGGATTAAACGTTTTAAAGGAACACCATTTCAGAGAAATCATACAGAGTGTGATCAATAGTGCTAAACAACGATCAATTGAGTTAGGAAATGACTAATACAATCTTAGTAACAGGTGGCGGTGGTTTTTTAGGTTCACATTTATGCGAATCACTAGTTGAACAGGGTAATGACGTTATCTGCCTAGATAATTTTTTCACCGGTAGAAAAGAAAATATACGGCATTTGCTAGGAAAGCCGAATTTCGAATTAATTCGTCATGATGTTACATTCCCTATCTATCTGGAAGTGAACCAAATATATAATTTTGCCTGCCCAGCTTCACCAATCCATTATCAACATGACCCGGTGCAAACGACAAAAACATGTGTTCATGGATCAATTAACATGCTTGGATTAGCGAAACGTCTAAATGCTGTCATTTTACAAGCATCGACATCTGAAGTATATGGAGACCCGAGTATTCATCCTCAAACCGAGAATTATTGGGGAAATGTGAACTGTATCGGACCACGATCCTGCTATGACGAAGGAAAGCGATGTGCGGAAACACTATTTTTTGATTACCAGAGGCAATACAAGATGGCGATTAAAATAATTCGGATATTCAACACCTATGGACCCAATATGCATCCTAATGACGGGAGAGTTGTCAGTAACTTTATTATCCAAGCTCTATTAAATCAAGATATTACCATATATGGTGAAGGTAATCAGACCCGGTCATTTTGTTATGTTGATGATTTAATTCGGGGTATTATCCTTATGATGAATACCAAAAAAGAATTTACAGGCCCTGTCAATCTGGGAAACCCATTCGAATTTACAATCTTTGAATTGGCAGAAAAAATCATTCAACTAACTGATTCAAAGTCAAAATTAATTTTCAAACCGCTCCCATTAGATGACCCACAGAGACGAAAACCAAATATAGACAAAGCTAAATCTATTTTGAATTGGACTCCAAGAGTTGAATTAGAGGAAGGGTTAGGGAAAACAATTGTCTATTTTGAAAAAGAACTAAAAAAAGGCAATTTTTCAATTGCTTGAAATATATATTGGGAGTATAGTCTTCTTTTTGAATTTAATTATCTAAAAAATGGTAACTGTATATACGATAATTTACCATAACAAATTTCAATCTCACTTTAAAGTTGTAATCATTAGGAGCAATAGATATGGCGGTAAGGCTAAGGCTGCGTCGGACAGGAACTAAGAACAAACCATGTTATCGCATTGTAGCAGCGGATGGTCGTAGTCCCCGAGATGGAAGATTTATTGAAGTTATTGGGTATTATGATCCAAGACACCAGGATGAAAAGATTGATTTAGGGCGTGCTGAATATTGGATAGGTCATGGAGCTCAACCCTCCAATACCGTTGCGGATGTAATAAAAAGGGCGAAGGATCCCTCGGTTAGTTCTCTGAAAACTCCGAAGAAGAATAAAAATTCGGCTACGATAACTGGCGAAAATGAAGCCTCTGAAGCGACAAAAGATGAATCAGCAGAGACTAGTGACGTAGAGAATTCACCCGCAAGCGAAATAGGAAGTTCTTCTGAATCTCAACCTGCCAATGACGAGTCGACAAATAAGCCTTCACAAGAATCAGATTCTCCTCCTAAAGAAACAGCCGAAATTTCAGGCTGACCAGTTCAAAAAATGTTATGGCAACTAGCGTTGTTCCAGTAAAAACCAATCATAAACGTGATTGAAGAGAACAGCATAGTATTCTTCTTTAATACAGTTACCTATATAGTGCAGCTAAGCGATGCATTCAAATAATAAAATTGCGAACTGCACCCCAACCGTTTAACCTATTAACTAGGGGTAATTGTATATGGTAAAAGCATTACTTAATAGATTTTTTGGCAAGATTTTAAACGAATCAGGGCCCCAAAAAGCATCAAAAGTAAACACGTCTGCCAGTAACACCAATCGCAACGATGGTAGCTATGCGGTAAATCTTCCTGGATTTGTCGAATTTGTGGTAAAATCACTAGTTGATTGCCCGGATGAAGTCTCAATTGAGTCAACAAATGACTCAATTGGCAATGTGATTAAAATATCTTGTAGAAAAAATGAAATCCGTAAAATCATTGGTAAAAACGGGAAAACAATAAATTCAATAAGGTCACTTGTACGTGGAGCAGCAAAACGCGAAAATCAAAATGTCAGTGTTGTCGTTGTTGAATAGAGATGAAACTGGACATAATTACCTTATTCCCTTCTATTTTTGAACCTGTTTTAACCGCATCAATCATCAACAGGGCACAATTAAAAAAGCTGGTGGAGATTAATGTAATTGATTTACGTGACTTTACCCACGATAGCTACCGAACGGTTGATGATCGACCTTATGGTGGTGGTGCAGGCATGATTTTAAAACCGGAACCTTTATTTGAGGCTGTGGAATCACTTCGAACTGATGATAGTCATATCATTTTATTATCACCTCAAGGCACGACATTCAACCAATCAAAGGCTAATAAACTAGTTCATTATCACCATCTAATTTTAATATGCGGACACTATGAAGGTGTCGACGAGCGAGTAAAATCAGCATTGATAGATGAAGAAATTTCAATTGGTGATTACATTCTAACCAATGGAAATTTGCCAGCAATGGTCATCACTGATGCCATTATTAGATTGGTTCCCGGTGTCTTGGGGAATGACCAGTCCATTATTGAAGAATCATTTAGTCATGGATTATTGGAATATCCTCAATATACTCGCCCCTCGGATTATAGAGATATGAAAGTGCCTGAAATATTGCTTTCAGGCAATCATAAACAAATTAAATTATGGAAACAGGAACAGGCGCTCATCCAAACCGAAAAGAAGCGACCAGATTTATATAGAGAACAGAAAATAAATACCATAAATTAAAAAGTTTTTTTTGTTGCTGACCCACGATTAATTTATCAATTTTACGCCACCAAATCGGATCTCAGCTAAATCAGCAGTTTACAAAATTATATGAATTAATCGGGCTAAGTAGAGAAAAACTTATTTACCAATGTTATTATTAGAGTATATTCCCCTCTAACTTTCCAAAATATTGTGGCATTTAATTAAAGAAATTGTATTTCTTCTTGATGTTTCGAAGGAAGACGCCTGACTGATAATATTAACTGATGGATTAGGATTAAAGGAGACTTTTGAATGAATGTTCTTGATAAAATTAATAAGGAACAGTTAAAAACTAATATCCCAGAATTTAACGTCGGGGATACTGTAAAGGTACACGTATTAATTGTTGAAGGCGAAAAAGAGCGTGTTCAAATATTTACAGGTACCGTCATTGCCAGAGACCATGCGGATATAAGCGAAACGTTCACCGTAAGACGGTTAATAGATGGTTTGGGCGTTGAACGTGTATTCCCATTGCATTCGCCGAGGATTTCAAAAATCGAAGTTGTAACAAGGGGAGATGTTCGAAGAGCAAAATTGTATTATCTTCGGGATCGCGTCGGAAAAGCTGCTCGTGTCAAAGAAAAGATTAGAGGTGCTTCCTCAAAATAGGAATGAACCCTGGGCCGTTAGATTTGTACGAATTTGAACGACAAATTCTTGATCAGCGTTATAAGAACATAATTGGTATAGACGAAGTTGGACGCGGCCCATTGGCCGGTCCGGTGGTTGCAGCTGCTGCTGTTATTCCTGTCGGCCTCGTCATCCCAAATTTGACAGATTCCAAAGGCCTTTCCCACTTGCAGCGAGTCGCAGTATTTAACGAATTAAAATCAAATCCAAGCATTATTTTTTCGATAGCCGAGGTGTCCCCAGACATCATTGATAATATAAATATCCTCCGAGCAACTCACCTTGCAATGAAGGAAGCCGCCGAAAAAATTAACGTCACAAAACCATTTATTTTGGTCGACGGACTACCCGTTCCCGATTTACCTTACCCCAGCAAAAACATCATTAAAGGTGATTCCAAAAGTGCCAGCATTGCGGCAGCGAGTATCATTGCAAAAATTTACCGTGACAGTTTAATGGTAAATTTTGATAAAAAATATCCCGCATATGGATTTGCTAGTCACAAAGGGTACGCAACCAAAAAACATCTAGAGAACTTATCACAATTTGGACCGTGTCCCATTCACAGAATGTCATTTTCACCCGTCTCTCAATCAATCAATAAAAAAACAGTTCAAGGCATTTTGCCGTTATAGGAAATATATTTCTAAGGATGCATGTTTATCGCTCAAGTGAAACCGATATATTTGCTCATTTAGCATTTGAAGAATATTTGCTGAATAATTTGCTGCCTGAACAGCGAATTCTATATATTTGGAAAAGTCATGATGCGATTGTTATTGGTAAAAACCAGAATCCATGGAAAGAATGCCTAGTCAGCGACGCACAGAAACATAGTATAGCTATTGCTCGAAGATTGTCCGGGGGCGGGACTGTGTTTCACGATGAAGGGAATCTTAATTTCACGTTTATCAGCTCTCAGGATCACTATGATTTTGACGTTCAAATACAAATAATTCAAACTGCGTTGCTACACCTTGGAATTAAATCTGAAATTCAAGAAAATAACATAGTTACGGCAAACGGCAAAAAATGTTCCGGCAATGCGTTTTGCCATCGTAAACAACGATCATTGCACCATGGTACTTTGCTTATAAATTCTAACTTAGTAAAAATCAATCATTATTTACAACCCTCCATAAGTTCTATAAAAACCCACGCAATCGCATCAAATCCCTACCCGATTGTAAATTTGACAGAACTCGATTCCAGCTTAACCTTTGATGGTATTGCAGAGCAAATCATCACTGAATTTTGTAAGCTTGAATCATCTCCTGAAATTTATAATATTGGCAAAGAATGGATTGAGAGGGAATGTTTAGATAAACTACTAGCAAAATATCGTTCCGAGGATTGGACCTTTAATGAAACTCCGAGATTTGAAATCAACTTGGAACGAAATTTTTCCTGGGGCTTATTCAGTATAAATTTACAAATTAACAAAGGGCGGATAGAGATTATAAAAATTTGCTCTGACAATTTAGATATGTACTTAAAAAAAGAAATCGAAAAGGCATTGATTCAATCAAGATTTAATTCAAATTCAATGTATAGTGCATTGAGTAATATGGAAATGCCTTCCGATTACCAATCACAATTCAAAGATATTTGTACACTAATGAAGTCCACCCTGCTATAAACGCTATGATTGCATTACAAAAAATAAAATCATATTGTGGTAATATTCGTAAAATATTTTTAATTTCACCTATTATTTTACTTTTTTACACTGGATGCATTTCAGTAATCTGGTAGGAAGTGAGCCTGAAGGCTCACCCCCTCCCAACAGAACGGAGCGTACCTGCCGGTAAACCGCTCTTCGATTAGCAACTGAAATTTAATTCAAGAGTACGATTAATATAATCATCAAGGATTATTATCCCAGCATGTCGGAACCAATTCAAATTTAACGTGAAGCGAACTTC
>JAJFLO010000305.1 GCA_021772675.1 Verrucomicrobiota bacterium
CTATGGTCACTCTATTCGGTTGGATTTTTGTTATCGCCTTTCCCTCAAGATGTTACGACCGATTAGCATTGAGTCATCAGAGTATATGTTAGGATAAATCACCATTCACAGTGCCCGTTTTTACCTCTTTCCCCTCATCTAAGGTTGATTTATTTGCCTTTTACTATCAATGTATATGTAATTTTAATAACCTAAAACATATACATAGATGGAGGTGTCATGGTTACTAACGCCGTGGATTTGAGTGAGGCACTTGAAGCATTCCGTGCTCATAAAGTTATGACCATTGAACAACTCTCGACGCTGTTGGGGATTTCATCGAGGAATACCCATAATCATCTGAAGAAATGGAAGGCTATCACAAGTTATAATCAAAATGGCCGGTACTACGTATTACCTGACATTCCGGAATTTGACTCCGATGGTCTTTGGAGTAACGATGCCATCCATTTTTCCAAACACGGCAACTTAAGAATGACCGTTGTCCACCTTGTCGATACTTCTGAAATGGGGCTTGACGGCAAAGTGATTGGCAAGCTTTTGAAACTCAACCCTCGTTCTTTCCTTTCTCATTTCGGGAAATTACCTGATTTACTGCATCGGAAGAAGATCGGGGGACGTTTTGTCTACTTTTCACGCCAGGTGGCTCGATTTGAAGATCAGCTTAGAGAGCGGATGGAATATCGCGAAACCACTATCAGCAGTTTATTGCCTGACGTCGCCGGAATTCGTGTTTTAGTTGAAAAAATTCACAATCCAAATCTCAGCGTGGAACAACTTGCCAAACGACTTCAAAACCAGGCAGTGTCAGTGACTTCAAAGCAAATTGAAGACTTCTTCCTGTGCCACGGTATTCTAAAAAAAACGCCGGATTCCGTCTCGTTGTGATCTTGAGAACATTGCTCGATCGAATGCTCCAGACGACATCACCTGCTATGCTTTTTGCCAATAGACCAACAATTCCTTTCATAACTCAATTAAAGTTCTGCCCTTACTGCAATGCCAGGTTACGCGTAAAAAAAACGAGAGAAAAAGAGGTTTTCACTTTACACATTGGCGTTTTCCAAACCGATGAAACGGTTCTTGATTGTGAATGCTGCGGTCAGTTTTCTAATTACGGATCGGAAGAGCTGTTGGACATCGTGCCTAAAGGCTCTCGGTACGGATATGATGTCATGGTCGAGATCGGCAAAGCCATGTTCCTGAGACATCGCTGCAATCATGAAATTGTGGCTGAACTTGCAACCAGAAATATCACTATAAGTTCTGGAGGAATTGATTATTTAGCAAAGAAATTCATCGTTTACCTCGCGATTGCTCACAGCCGGAATGCCGGAAAAATCAAAACGGCAATGGAATTGAACGGCGGTTTCATTCTTCATCTTGATTCCACCTGCGATAAGGGCAGTCCAATGCTGATGTGCGGGATCGATTCGATTTCGGACATTGTCCTTGGGAGCATAAAAATTGCGAGTGAAAAAGCTGATTTTATCGTTCCATTTCTTCAGAAAATCAAATCGAAGTTTGGCAATCCGCTTGCGGTTGTTCAGGATATGGCAAAAGGCACTATGAATCGGATCTTCGGAAAGCTGAATTTAGTTAAAAAGTCACACCATGTTCATAATAAGATATTTGTATCAATAATCTATTAAATTTTGTAGTGTCTACATGTTTGATATTGTATAATAATGATTTATTGTTCTATAAAATTGTTGCCAGCTTAAACAGTGTAGTCACAACTATTTATGCGTAGTTAATGCATAAATGATTGCAATAAAAGTAGTTCCATTGCAAAATGTTTTGTTGCCTACTCGAAGATCCGATGAATGCTGTCGAAGAAGTGTTTGACACCATCCAGATCTTTATCTGTCATTTTCATTTTCTCCGGGATATCGGCAAGGATTTATTCGGTGACGACTATGATGTCATCCGAAAGTGTCTAAAAAAGCACTCCATCGTCACTGAACTGAATAATCTAAAGAAGAGTTTAGAGATCATTATCGACGATAATCCCCAGCTCATTGACGGCATTTATGATTGCGTTGAACACCGAGAAATCACCGATTCTATCGTTGAACTGATGCCAGTTGTCAGTAGCTACACCATTATTCACTGGATTCTGGAAGGGCAAAATCAAGGTAATGGATATGGCTTCCCTTTTGATCGGATACATGTTGACTTTTCCCAGCGGTTGCTTGAAAGTGAAAAACAAATAGAAGCGTTGAAGAAGCTTGAGTTAAGGGAAAATTGGAAAGACAATAAACCCTTTCATAAATTATCGTGTAAACTCAAAAAGGTTGTCGACGACAGGGTATTCAAGGGGGCCATGTCGAGGATTCAACCCAAAATTAAAGTATTTGACACGCTTCGTTCCGCCATGAGAATAGCCAAACCATCAGGAAAAAAAGGGCTTAACGATCACGGTATGGATGAGGACATGCAGACAATCAAAGAAAAAGTAACAAAATTCCGGCATTGGATGGTTGAAGAAGCCAAATTGGCAGAAGATAAGAATTACACTGGCTTTATGGCACAGTTGGACAAATATTGGGATAAACTCTTTACCGATCCAATCGAGGTTGAAACACCATCTGGGAAGATAAGCATCCAACCTCAACGAACCAACAACATAATGGAGCATTTTTTCAGAGATTTTAAGCGGGATCATATTAGAAAAACGGGAAATAACTCGATCGGTAAAACAATTCGCGCGATGATCGCTGACACGCCTTTAATCAAGAATCTGGAAAATCCTCACTATATGAAGATAATACTTGGGGAGAAAAAAACTCTCGAAGAACTCTTCGCTTCAATTGACACTGCCGAAGTCAAACAGATATTAGAGAAATCCAGAACCATCGACGATAAAATTCCGCAAAAGATTAAGGAGATTATAGTCAAGAAAGATCTTCCTGAACTCATTACAAATTCCTTCAAAAAACGCCTTGCAATGTAACAACGCCAATTTGAGAAAGCCCCTATACGGTGTATT
>JAJFLO010000306.1 GCA_021772675.1 Verrucomicrobiota bacterium
ATAACTTTACCCGATGTAATTTCATGTAGTTCAAAAAGCGTGTACACTACAAAAAAACTCGTAGAAGAACGTAAACAGTTCAAAAATAAGTCCATTACAACTCAATAATAACTTATAATATTTTCGAAGATCCGTTACAAAAGCGTATATCACCTATATCCAACGTCTTAACTTGTCTCGCGAACCCAATGTCTCTCGGTACACTGTCATTTGCCCGTCTATGTTAACCCACTGAATATAGGCAATCTAAGTTTTCTCACCACAAAGTTTGTGAGAAAACCGGGTTAATTCAGAGCACGGGACATACAGTTCAGTTTTTTGGGCATATTGGCTTCCGTTCATGAATGAAAATTCATCATTAAATAATTTTTATTAATTGAGTGTCGTCACTAAGACTATATTCCCGCTAGGCGATTTTCTTTGATTCCTTCTTCTTTTCCTATCTTTTTCTTCCAAAATTCATTTAATCGCTTTTTCTTCTGCATTTTCTTGTTTTTTTCGTGAAATCAATCTTATTAATTAATTCAGAAAATTCATTCGCATAAGCTTTCAATGCAAAAGTATTGATGAATCGAACCGTAATACTTATCAAATCAGCACCAAGCTGGTTTTATTACTAAGGAATCGCTTCTTCCTTCACATGAAAACGCCAGTAAAGATTATGCACAACGAGGAAAAAAGTATAGAGAAAATAAAATTTAAACGATCAAATCGTTCAAAAAAAATGTACTAAGCGACAGGGAGTTCTCCGTGCCTAATACGAAAATGGGAATTATAAAATATCGTTTTTCGGGAATTTAAGAGAAACGCCAACAATTGAGTTTTTAATTTTCAACAGTAGCCTTAAAATTGCCTGTGAAATCGATTGAATTCGCGCAAAAATGGGAACTTGGTTTTGCTCTATTTCCTGAATGCGGCATTTTACAAGCGTAACTTTCATTTGAATAAACTATATCGATATCATTACAGATTATTAGATTATTTGTTCGTTATTTGCTGTGACGAATGATAAATTAAGACCGTTATTAAAAAAGAACCTTTCTGCTCCTACATTATTAAATCAATGAGAAAATATAACTCATTAATTTAATTCCAATTTCTCATCAAATATTGTTATGAATTTACAATTTAATGGATACGGGATACGATTTAAATTATTGGTCACAATGGTTGGATTGATAATTTGCTTGTTAGCGATATTGACATCAATTCAAATAACGATTCAAAAGAAAGTCTTGTCAGCTGAACAGGAACATCGATTTTCGTTGAGGAAGAAGATTCTAATTGAGCGGGGGAAAACTCTGTCTGAAAACCTGGCAAATCAAATCGAAAACGATCTTGCTGTCTTTAATATTTCAAACATAATTGAAGTTGTATCGGATTCGGTTAATGATGACAAAGAATTGTCTTATGTTGTATTGATGGATGCAAACCAGAAAGCGTATGTCAGCACGTTAAATTCAGCCGATCAAGGGGAATATTTGGATGAACCTGAAGACGTTTTTGCATCTCTACAGGTCTATCCGGCATTGAATTCGTTTGCAAAAAATGGATCCTCAATTTTGGAATTTATTGTGCCGTTACAAATTAGCACTGAACGCTGGGGAGTTTTGAGGCTTGGATATTCGCTTAATTTATTGAATCACGAAATTTTTGAATCACGGAAATTAATAAATAAACAGAATCAAAGATTGATAAAGCGATCTGTGGCAATTGCCTGTCTATTCGTTTTTGTTGGTTCATTAATTATACTATATATTGCGACAAAATTAGCAAATCCAATTTCAGATTTAACGCAGTCTGTTCATCAGCTTGAAAAACGAAATTTTACGACTGCGGCGAATATTAAAATTCAGTCAAATGATGAAGTGGGAGTATTGGCATCTGCATTTGTGAAAATGTCCGAAAATTTGAAAACTTCTTATGAAAAATTAGAAGACTATAATCGAACATTGGAATTAAAGGTAAAAGATCGTACTCAAGAGTTAAGTAAAGCGTTTGATGAATTAAAGCTCAGCCAGGAGCGACTCGTTGAATCGGAGAAAATGGCATCTTTAGGTGAATTGGTTGCCGGAGTTGCTCATGAAATAAATACACCTGTTGGCATTGGCGTTACTGTGTCATCTCATTTGGTAAAATTAACTAAATCTATTAATACTTCTTTTGAAAACAAAGAATTAAAAAAATCAGAGTTAAAAGAATTTTTGGAAAAAGCCAGAGAAAGCGGAGACTTAATCTTAAAAAACCTTTTACATACAGGAGAATTGGTGAAAAGTTTCAAAATGGTTTCGGCAGATCAAGTAAGTAGGGAAAGGCGTAGATTTAATCTAAAATCCTATTTGAATGATGTGATTTTAAGTTTAGATCCGAGATTAAAGAAGGTTTACGTTTCAATTGAGATTGAATGCCCTGATGACATTGAAATTGACAGTTATCCGGGTATCTTTGCGCAAGTGTTGACAAACCTGATCGTGAATACATTGAACCATGGTTATAATGAGGGTGAACACATTGTTATAAATATAGTTGCAATGACCAATGAAAATGAACTTATTTTGATTTATCATGATGAAGGTAAAGGTATACCAATTGCTAACATAAAGAAAATCTTTGATCCATTTTTTACTACGAAAAGAGGTCATGGAGAAAATACCGGATTAGGACTTCATATAGTCTATAATCTAGTGAGTCAATCATTGAAAGGTATTATTACATGTGAAAGTATTGAAAGTAAGTATACAATTTTTACTATTAAAATGCCTTTGCATTTATATCGTGAAGAATAAAGAGTATATTTGAATTCATGAACCAATTATATTATCAGTAATACAATGAAAAAATCATTAGACAATTTTGCAGGTACAAGGGAAAAAGATGACTTGATGATCTTTAAAGATGAAATTGACAGCGTGGAATCCAATGACAATAATTGCTGGAAAGTACTTATTGTAGATGATGAAGTCGATGTTTATCAAGCAACGATGATATCATTGTCCGATTTTGTATTTGAAGGGAGGAAGCTCAATTTAATCGGTGCTCATTCCTACGATGATGCAAAATCTAAATTGACTGAAAATCCTGATATTGCCTTAATTTTTCTTGATGTAGTATTGGGGGAGGAAAAATCTGGCTTAGATCTCGTTAAATATATCAGAGAATCCTTAGGGAATGACTGCGTTCGCATTGTCCTTAGAACGGGGCAACCCGGGCAGGCTCCAGAAGATGATATTATTGTTAATTATAACATCGACGATTATAAAGAAAAAAGCAGCTTAACGACACAAAAGTTGTTTACAACTGTTATTTCATCATTACGATCATATAAGCTTATCCTTCAACTTGATGAAAATAACAAAATACTTGGCGAAGAGATAAGTAAAAGAAAAGATGCTGAAGACAAACTTCAAGAAGCAAATGAGAATTTGGAGAGAAAGGTTGAAGAACGAACGATTGAATTGCAAAAGACCAACCAGAAATTAGAGCACGAGATGATCGAGCGACAGCGAATGGAAGTCGAATTAGTCAAAGTCGCAAAACTCGAATCAATTGGAGTTTTGGCAGGGGGTATTGCGCATGATTTTAATAATTTACTGACAGGGATTTTAGGAAATCTCTCATTGGCGGTCGATTCCTTGGAGCCTGAACATGATAGCATATCATTGTATGTTGATGGCGCGATGCAAGCATCAAGGCGAGCGAAAGATTTGACGCAGCAGTTATTGACGTTTGCAACGGGGGGAGCACCTGTGAAGAAGGTTATAAATGCGAGTAGACTCATAAGAGAAAGCGCTTCGTTTTCACTGCATGGATCTAATGTGACATTAGAGTGGTCAATCGCAAATGAACTTGGACCAATTGAAGCCGATTCTGGACAGATAGGCCAAGTAATTCAAAATGTTATCATCAATGCAAATCAGGCAATGCCTGGTGGGGGAAAAATTACAATTTCAGCCGAAAATATAGATATATCAGAAGGCAATGATATGTCTTTGCCTCCTGGTGAATATTCCCGTATAACTATTAAAGATAAGGGAATTGGTATAGATGAGGAACATATTTCTAAGATTTTTGATCCCTTTTTTACAACAAAGGATAAAGGTCATGGGTTAGGCTTAGCGACTTCATTTTCAATTATTAAAAATCATAAGGGTTATATGACCTTAGTTTCAAAAAAGAATGAAGGTGCTACAGTTTATATCTATTTACCTGTTACCTCAGAAGTGTTTATTGATCCAATGGGGGCACGTGAAATAGTGGACGAAATCAGTGGAAAAATACTGATTATGGACGATGAAAAATATGTTGCCAAAGTTACGGCAAATATGTTGATTAAATTGGGTTTTACTGTAGAAACCTCCTTTGATGGAGATCAGGCAGTTGACGCTTATCGTCAAGCAAAAGATCGGGATGAACCGTTTGATATTGTGATTTGTGATTTAACCGTTCCAGGAGGTAAAGGAGGTGTTCAAACGATCAACGAATTAATCGAAATTGATCCGGAAGTGAACGGTATTGTCGCTAGTGGTTATGCAAGTGATCCAATACTTTCAAATTATAAAGATTATGGATTTAAAGGTGTCATTAGTAAACCGTTTGATCTAGACGATTTGGCGGCAGTAGTCCGACGGCTTCTTGGTTAGTCAAAACTTAGATATTTAGCAACTATAGTGCATTTCAAATGACTTCGTACCGCATTTATGCATAAACCACACTCAAAGGATAGGAATTTAAGTATAGAGTCATATGAAACGGACTATAACTATTGATTTCAGCTTTCAGGATACAAAATTAAAAAAGGTTCGTTTCTGCCAAATCAACTCTCTTGAAATCATCTAATCCTAACATTTTGATTGCTTTTGATCCATCTGATACTTCACCCATTTTTTCAATAATGTTGAGCAAATTCTTAATGTCGTCATTTGGTTTAGGCGCAGTTGCAATAACAGGTAGTGGTATGTTCTCACTTTGGGATAATTTGTTGAATGAATTGTATTGATTCAAATTAATCTGTTTGAAGGTTTCGATGCTGCTTTGCGTTGCTAATCCTGAATTAGCTATTCCTATTCCGACAGCCATTAATGCATCGATATCTTTTGGAACTGTTAATATTCTAACTGTTTCAAGTAATTCTTTCTTTTCGATACCAAACATCTTGCTTAAAATTGATTTTGTATATTCTTCGCTGCTTGCTGACGCGATCGTTTCGTTGCGTAAATCATCAAGATTTTGTATGGTTCTATTCGAAATTAAAATTTGTTTTTGTATTGATTTATTATTTAATACGCCAATAAGTTCTGGTTTGATATTCAAACTATCTTTAAGCTTCTTGAAATGCCAACTGGAAAGTAAATAGATCCCGTCATTATGGGACCTTATGTATTCTTCAAATGCATTTTTATTTTTAAATGGCTGAAATTTGTACATACCAGCGATTCCCAAATATGTGTCAAATTCAATCTTGAGTAAACGGTAGTTATTTATGTTAGACTCAACGCTATAGAAATACAATTTATAATTTTTCGCATTAGATGTGTTCATTATCAGAAGCATCATTACTAAACAGATCATATTTCTGAACGTGCCAAATTGAACGATTATAGAATTTGTAAATTTGTGATACATTGAAATACAATTTATTATTCAATAATTCGGTTAACTGAATTTAAAGCATTCATGTTTAATTTTAAATTATATTCTTTTACGCGTTTGGAATTTAAAATAATTTCAGATCCGGCGACGATTTGAGCCAATTCAGGAATTTCCTTTAGTATTAAAAGATCGTGAATCATAACCGCAGCCTGACGGCCCATCGTTGGAATATCTGGAGAAATTGTCAAAAGCGGTTCCAAATCAACATAGGCTTTATCATATGCAAATATTGGAATTTTAGATCTATGACAGGTATTAAATATCTCATTTACAGCTTGTTTGTTTGACAACACGATAGGATCAGCAACCAGCCATAATGCGTCAATTGCAGGCAAAATTTCCCTCAAGCCCGATTCCAGTTGAGCAGGATTTAAAATCGATTTCGAAATGATTGATGCATTGACATCTTTTGCATTTTTTAATGTTGTATCCAGCCACTCTTCATTATGAATCTTACTATACAAAATTCCGATACGTTTTATATCAGGGAAGAAATATGAGAATGTGGTTAGCTCCATTGCTGATGACAGTTCATTTGCAATACCAAAAACATTTTGACGTTTTGGAAGACGTTTCCAGTTAATTATCGACGAAAACACAATCTTGTTTCTGGCTTCTGCAAGATTATATGCAATTTCATACGCTCTTATTCCAATGCAGAAAATGACATCAGGTTTTTTATCCAAAATGGCATTTTCAATAATAGTTTTATCAATCCACTTTCCATTAAGATCTAAATTAAGAAACGGTTTCTTAACGGTCGCTGTAAAAGCGGACTGAATCTTTGCATAACGTTCAATTGAGCTATCTGAATTTATTATAAAAACCAGATTGTCACTATCCGCATTTGTTTTGGGAAGGATCATGAATGTAGAAATGAAAACAAGAAGGGTAAGTACATTCATTTTAAATGTAAATCCATGCAATTGCCACGACGATATAAAGGAATTACTGCTGAAAAACTTAAAATAATTTTCTATTTTCATAAGAGTATGTTTGCTTTTAAATCTGAAGTTAATTGGAGTTTTTCAAATTGGCTCTAGTTAAAATTGAAATTCTAATCCACCAAAAAATGATCGACCCGGACTCGTTGCATTTATACCTACCAAGGTTTCAACAGGGCGCTTATCAAGTAAATTCTTCACATAAAAACTTAATTTCACCGGACTTTTTAGGTTTCTTCCTGTCCAGTTGGGGAAATTGTAATTTAGTCTAAGATTAATGATAGTATAATCATTCAATGGTCTGGCTCTTATTCTGGTTAGAGTGTACCAAAAACGCGGGGCCATATAACGATCCTTCCAAGATATCTCAAGTGCCCCACTGAATCCTCTGAATGGTCTGAAAAAGAATCCTAAATTGACCATGTTCTGAGGTTGATAAGTAAATTCAATTGGAAATCCAGTGCTATCCAGAAGTCCTTTATCTCGTTTAGATTCCTGATAGGACCAGTTAATGTATCCCGTTAAGCGACGTGTTGCTTCCCACCGAAATTCAAGTTCATGGCCATACGTTATGGCATCGTCGGGATGATTTTCAAATTTATATTGCGACGGAAAAACAGTTGTATCGAAAACAGTAACAATGTAATTATTTACCTCACTGTAAAATGCATCTAACTTCAAAGATAATTTTGGCGCAAATTTATATTCTATGCCGAGGTCATATGTGTTGATTTCTTCCGGATCTAATGATGGATTAGGCTCAAATACTGCCAATGTTAACGGTGGATTAATGTCGTTATCAAAATTGAAAAATCCTGAATCTTGGTATAATTCGCCAAAAGAAGGTGTGCGAAATGCTTTACTCCATGATGATCGCAAGGTTATCGTCTCTGATAGATTATAAACAAATGCAATGCGGGGTGAATATTGTTCCGCAAAAAGATCACTATTTGTTTCCGCGTCATACCGAACTCCAGCTGTAATATTCAATCTATCTTCAAATAAGGAAATCTGATCTTGTATATAAATTGCATTTTTGTCATAATCATGGACAATATCACTTCCAGTCGGAACGTGATTTCCTTCTGGTATCAGTTCGTCTGAGTGGTCTCCGGCGTCGACATGTCTATTTTCAATACCGATTAAAATATTATTTAATGGTATTGTATGGATACCCATTCTCAAATCACCAATCAATTGATAGCCATGATCTGATTTTTTGCTAAATGCCGGACTTTCTTTTGCCGCATGGCACGAACCGCAATGAATACCATCTCGTCTGGCCCATGATACATCTCCGCCAAATGTAAACCCCTTGTTTTCTGTTTGGTGATCAAATTTTAGTGCTAATATGTCAATTATCTGATCAAGTTCATCTATACTTTTAAACGATTGAGTTGGTGTAATCTGATTATCGAAACCATCAAAAGTATCTTCGTGGCGATAATAAGAAAGTTCCAAATCTTTATAAGTCCCTTTTATAAAAATATCGGAACCGCTTGACACTGAGTCACTTTCTCTAAAAAATTCCAGCGGCATTTGACCTTGTGATAATTTTCCTGAGAACAAGAGTGAATAATCGCCAAAGCTTTTACCAAATATTCCGCCAATATTCCTGGACTTGAGTTCTCCACCGTATATATCGATTTTGCCACCATTAATATCCTCGCCGCTCAGTGTTACGATGTTGATGACTCCACGATAAGCGTTTTCTCCATATAAAACAGACCCGGGGTTACGAATTATTTCCAATTGTTTAACATTTTGCAGGATAAAAAAATCAAAGCCTGGTTGTTGTGGAAATCCTCCCTTATTCCATGAATTATATGGGACGCCATCAATTAATAAAAGTACTTGACTGGTAAATGGGTTGGTGCCAAATCCACGAATGTCAATTTTTTGCATCATGGGTGTCCAACGGATATTAACTCCAGGAACCATGCGTAAGAGGTCAGGAATGGTGCGAGCTCCTGATTTTCTAATCTGCTCATAGTTAATTACACTGACAGTTCCTGGTGCTTTAGATAATGGAATTTCTGATTTTGTTGCGGCATATATCATATCAGATTCGGCGTGTAGAAACTTCAGTTCATTAACAAGTTCGTCATTTGCAGATGAAAGAGTCTTTGAATTATCGGCCAATACTAGAATGGAAGAAATTAAAATTAGTACCGAAAAGATAAACGTTTGGATTGTTGTATTTTTCATACATAGTCCTGAATTTGTTTTGTTAACGATATTATTCGTCTATAGAGGTATTAATATAAGTAAAATGAAAATATTTAAAGCAAATCCACTGAATAAACTTATTCACTATAATTCGATATAAATGTTTATAAATTCAATGAAACTATTTATTTCAAGCATATTGCATGGAATTTTAAATATTCCTCTGGGCATGCATGAAAATTTCAGAAACACTTTTTTGAATCGAAGTATTGCACCGATTTTGGGTTGGAAGTTAAAATCAAGTGCTCAGATATGAAAACGCTTAACTGGGATTTAAGAGGAAAGGTAGCGAATTCGTTTGCTTACATCGGTATTCACTGAATGATAAGGTTTTGTCAAATTTCCTAGGTCGAAGAGAGTTTGACGGATATTCTCGACGTCTTCATGACCAATCGCATTGGTAAATATTGGTGACAAATAATTAATTCCTTGTTCGGAGGGTTTCATTAATGAAGGATCATAAAATGAAGGATGCATTTTGCGGGCGTGAATATGTCCCCATTTATCTCGGAGTGTGTTTGCGTTATAACTGTTAACTGTAAATCCGGTTTTTATGCTCCACTGTAAGGTAGCGATGGCATTATTTTGACCTTCCAATAGAATCTCAACGGCTTTGCCTCCTAGCTGTGCGCCGTAAAATCGATCAAACAATATTGGACGTCCACCACGTTGGGTATGACCGACTTTCCTTGTGAAAATGGCTGACTCTGCTGATTCTCTCCGGTAACTCTTGAAATAGGAATTACCAATTTCTTCGATAAGTTTCTGTCGAAGAGCATCAGCTGCACCTGTTAAAATTTTATTTCCTGCAGGATCTGTCGAATCCATTTCAGCACCTAGCTCTATACCGGATTTGTCTACAATCCCTTCACCACAGACTATTACTACGTTCTTCTGTAGATCGTAAATTTCTTTTATTCTCTCTATAAGTAGATCAATGTTTAACGGTATTTCCGGAACCAAAATCAAATCTGGCTGACCATAAGCTGTTCCCAGAGCAATATAACCTGAGTGTCTGCCCATAACTTCAACGATAGCAATTCGTCGATGACTTTCTGCTGTTGTTCTTATTCGCTGCACACCCCATGAGGATACAAATACTGATGTTGCATATCCTGGAGTGACATAATTAATCATATCATCAAGGTTAAACGATTTTCGTTTAATTTTTCTTTGGTAGGATAGATCACTTCCCACTTTTGCCTTGATTTGCTGCCATTCGTCAGGCTCACTTAAATAATTTAGTCCCAAATCATTGTCTATTGTTTTGGGTGCGAGTACGGTGGGAAATCGTTCCGCTAACGGTTGTAATCCATTCAATGTTCCGTCACCTCCGATGCAAATTAAACCATCAATATTCAGTCGGTTAATCCGGTCATAAATCCGATCTAATTCATTGGATTTTTCTGGGTCGACATAGTCACGAGAAGCACCTATCATTGTGCCACCCATTGTCGCATCTAACTCAGGGATTTCACGGAAAAGTGGATTTAGATGCACATGTGGAACGCGTGGGTTAAACAGGCTGTTAAATCCTTTTATTAAACCAATAACTTCAATCTTTAATTGATTTGCACGAGTAACCGCACCATGAATGGTCGCATTTAAGGCCGGGGTATCTCCTCCGGCGGTTAGTATACCGATTCGTTTCACTTATTTTCCATTTTTGTAAGGTTTAAGTATACCATGTTAGAGTCTCATATGAAACTATAATTAGTTGTGGCTCATAAATTGGAAATATACTCGGAACTTACAGTCAGTTAAGGGCTAATTCAATCATTATTTCCCGATTGGTTGTATGTCATACTTTTGCGTGATGTGAGAGGTTCGGACACAACTATTTCTAGCTACGTTTTTCCTGCAACATTAAAGATAAATTCTATTTTATTGGAAAGTTAAAAACAGATCCAAAATAATGGGGTCGTGTTGCCAAAAACAAAGGAAAGGAAATCTGAATTACCAGCGATTCAGCGCTCTATTGTATTGATATTAAGATAATTATAAATTCACATTAAAAATATTTTCCCAGCTGTTTTTAGTCAAAATATCCCAATAAGACCTATACTGCATTCCCATTTTCCCTAACTTATCTCTGGTTTTAGCCGAAAAAACTTGTTCAATTTCAAAGTTTTTTTCTTACCACATAGTAAACGTTCCCTAATAACATTCCAATCTACTTTCATTTAGAATTAGGAATCTTAAAAAGAATAGCTTGTCATTTTAATGGGTTTTGTTATATTCTTGCCTATAAGAACAGGCAATTATTATAAAGGTGATAGAATGGAAGAAAAAGTTGTTCGTAAAAGAATGGAAATACTTGAAAAAATCAAAGATATAAAAACAATGGTACGCGGAACATTAAGCGAACAATATTATAACCGAACAGATAAAAATGGAGAAGTACGAGTGTGGGGACCTTATTACAAATTACAATGTTGGAGAAATGGGAAAAATCATACTCAAAGAATTCCAGCAGATAAAGTGGAATTGATTCGTAAAGATTTGAATGAATGGAAGCTTTTTAAGTCGCTATGCGATGAGTTTGCTGATATTACAGAAAAATCATCTAAAAATGTACGTTTTAAAGATGGTGAAAAATGAAAAATAAACAGACGCATAATCAACGGTATAAAAAAAACTGAAAAAAGAAGACTTAGTAGCAAAGCGAAGGCGAAATTAAACCGGATAAGAAAACAAAACGGTAAAAATGTAACTTTTCAATTATATAAAACGATCAACCATTTCTTCCCCGATTTGTTTGATAGGATTCGAAAAATAGAAGACTACCGCAATAAATCAGAATATGATCTGGTAGAATTGATTACAGGATGTATCGCCATGTTTCTATTTAAAGGAAGGTTCAAGAAATGCTTTCAATAATGACCGGCAGGAAGAAAAGTTTAAAGAAAATGTGAGCTTAAACTGGATTTAAGCAGCGATTGCCACCGGGTTCAACAATAACTCATATTCAGCCAGCAACATAGGCCTTCCCGAAGATATTCTTTGCCGGATCAAGTCGGACTGTTCGGCTTGGCTTGGAGACGGGACGAGTCCCCTATCGATTTATGCCGACGGCATTTACCACAATGCCGCCAATTTCGAGATGGTAAAGAGAGTCTTC
Organism: Verrucomicrobiota bacterium; assembly: GCA_021772675.1. Taxonomy (GTDB): domain Bacteria; phylum Verrucomicrobiota; class Lentisphaeria; order JABSQK01; family JAJFLO01; genus JAJFLO01. The sequence goes on from JAJFLO010000306.1 coordinate 11,944, forward strand.
GGGCCGAACGCGCACCTCAAAA
>JAJFLO010000307.1 GCA_021772675.1 Verrucomicrobiota bacterium
GGCATGAAGCATCCCCTTTTTTTTGAGTGAAATTGCATAGCAATTCAATGCTCCATCATAGTATCCCACATTTCCCCCATTCAAAAAACGAGAAGGATTACAGGACAAAATCAGGGGGGGGGGCTAAACGATTACGATGGATTAATTGAATTAGATTCAAGTGGTCAATGGAACATAATGAATCTCGGCGCAGTTCTATTCGCAAAAAGGCTAAATGAATTTCGATCACTTAATCGGAAGGCGATTCGTGTTGTAGTTTACAAAAATGAGAGCAGGGTTGAAACATTAAGAGAACAAGGAGGTGAAAGAGGATACGCTTCTGGATTCGAAGGGTTAATTACATTCTTGAAAAATTTGCTGCCAAGTAATGAAGTTATTGAACAGGCATTGCGCAAGGAAGTCCCAATGTTTCCTGAATTGGCAATTCGGGAGTTAGTTGCCAATGCAATTATACATCAGGATTTTCAACAATCAGGCACTGGACCGATGATAGAAATCTTTCCAAATAGAATGGAAATTACAAATCCAGGATTACCATTAGTTAAAACTGACCGTTTTCTTGATAGTCCGCCTAAATCGCGGAATGAAGGTATCGCATCTTTAATGCGAAGATTTGGAATATGCGAAGAGCGGGGCAGTGGAATTGATAAAGTAGTTTTTCAGACAGAAGTTTTTCAGTTACCAGCCCCGGTAATTGAAACGGTTAATGACTTTACACGAGTTATTTTATTTTCTCATAGAGAATTAAAGCATATGGATAAAGAAGACCGTGTACGTGCTTGTTACCTGCATTCATGTTTACGATACGTTCAACGTGATTTTATGACCAATTCAACTTTGAGAACGCGATTTGGTATAGAAGAAAAAAACAGCGCTATGGCATCACGAATAATAAAGGATGCCACAGACGCTGGGAGAATAGTCGCTTATGACATATCAGCATCAAGAAAATTTATGAAGTATGTTCCTTCATGGGTTAGGTAAAAGTCGTTACAAAATTCTTATTTGACGGTTATTTGACTGGAAGGGGTATTGTTATTATGGTTATTTTTGTAACTCTTATAGATATAGCATGTTACAAAACTTTTCTTTATTTGACGGTTATTTGATTGGGATCTCATTTTTGAGGGGCATGGGTGGACACTATAAAAAAAGCTATAGAAATAATTCATGAAATCGTTTCGAGCAATGATAAATTCGATTGTGAATATTTAAGTGATAGAATTTTCCAAAAATCACAAGATGATACATTCTCAGCAGATATACGTAAATACCTTAACGTTATCTATGCAATAACTTCATATCATTTCAAACCTGAAAAATCCAATGATCCATACGGTCCCAGATGGCAAACGCATGAAAGTCGTTCTCCAATTCCCGAAGACCTAACTGAAGAAAAGCTACATGAATTAGATGCACTCTCTAATTATCTCTGTTCAGTTTCAATTATTGCGAGAGTATATGATGTTTTATGGTTAAGGAGGAGAAAAGTTCAATATGCCGAATTGGCTATTAAGGCATACAAAACTTGTGCAAATCTGAGTTTTGACTTAGAACATTGGACTTACTGTGCTAATTATCTTGAACGGGCTCTCCGATTAAGCAGTCTCTTTAGGAGAAAAAGTTCGCTATATGCTGAGAATGTGGCTGATCACATGATAAAATGGATTAAGGTTTATGCTGACTCGGATAAAAGTTTCCTAACTTCCAAATTGGTAGAATTATTATTGGAGTTCGGATATGGAGAGGTTCCACTTTTTCATGGTATATCAATTGATTTGGCACAAAAAGCTGACGAAGAAGGAGACTATTATAGAGCTGAAAAATATTGGGAAATAGCAGTAAAGGCCGCTAAAAAAATAGGCGATGAAAATCTCGTGAATAAAGCTCAATCTTTCCTTGCGGAATCTTATATTGCAAATGCAAGAACAGAGTCCGCATCAAAAATGAATGCGGCTCATTTTATACAACAAGCAATTGAAGCTTATAGAAAAGTACCTAAATCTAAAGAAAAATGTGAAGAACTTTATAGAGAACTATTAGAATTTCAAAAAGCCAGTTTATCCGAACTCGGCAAATTTGAACTAGAAATTGACATTACTGAAATTGTTTGTAATTCTGTTAATTCAATTAGTGGTAAACCATTGCGAGAGGCTTTAGTTACACTTGCATTTCATTTATTGAAACCGCCTGATTACGATAAATTAGCTAAGCAAGCAATGGAATTAGACAGTAAATACCCGTTATTTGGTATAGCTCCGGCGATCCATTTAGATGGTGAAGGTAAAATAATTGCCAAATCAAAAGGCAATTCAGATAATACCCAAGGTGTATCTGATAGGGAATTATTCCACCTAGCGAGACTTGAACATCAATATATAATTCAAGGAGCCATTCTTCCGGCAGTCGATGTTTTTATTCGAGAACATGGTATCACTGAAAATGATATTCTCTCCGTAATTGTAAATAATCAGTTTGTATGCCCCGGTCAGGAAAAGCTTTATTCAAAAGGGATATATTCTGGATTTATAGGAGATTATGTTGTTTCGACATCAATATTGATCCCGCTTGTAGAGAATTCAATGAGATATATTCTACGAGAAAATGGAGTTCGGGTCTCTACGTTAAATCCGCTTGGATTTCAAGAAGAATTACGGTTGTCAGCAATACTTGAGCATGAAATTACACTGAAAATATTTGGATACAATATCGTCCAAGATTTGAAGGGATTACTTTTAGATCGCACTTATGGAAACTTAAGAAATAATGTTTCACATGGTCTTGCTACATATGATTCATTTTATCACATAGCCCCTATTTATTTTTGGTGGTTAGTTCTTAGATTAATTTTGACTCCACACTACAAAACACTGACTAAAACGGAAAGTTGAGGAAAATACTTTCGATACCATTGTACCAGGAGCCCTGTAGTTGTCTATCTAAAATAAATTGTAATAAACCCGTGATTAACCTGTAATAAACCCGTAAATAAGTTTATTACGTTCTATTTCCCCCTTCTTCCACACCCAAAAACCAAAGTTGCGTCGCAACGCAACCACAAAAACATAAGCTGCGTCGCAACGCAGCCGCAACAATACAAGCTGCGTCGCAACGCAGCCGCAACAATACAAGCTGTGTCGCAACACAGCCACAAAAACACAAGGCGGGCACAAATTTAAACATACATCAAAAATGCCCGCCAAAATTTACATAAACAAATATCTACTCAAAACCCATTCAAAAAACTCAAATACAATACTTCTAAAACAAAAAACATAACCGTAACAACACACACAAACATTAGTAAATAAAATCTAATGTCAATAAAAATCAGCCTGAATTCACAAGCTAATAACTCAAAATCATATCATGACTCAACCACAAAACACAAGGCGGGCACAAATTTAAACATACATCAAAAATGTCCGCCAAAATTTACCTAAACAAATATCTACTCAAAACCAATTCAAAAAACTCAAATACAATACTTCTAAAACGAAAAACATAACCGTAACACCACACACACAAACATCAGTAAATAAAATCTAATGTTAATAAAAATCAGTCTGAACCCTCAAGCCAATATCTCAATAAATATCAATTCATAATTCAATCCAATAAAATAGTCAACCAATTCATACCTAAAACCTTAACCAAAACACAGACAACCTTAAAATCCCTGTTGTCAAATAATTCGCAAATTATTAAAGTAATTTAATCCGCCAAAGGCTGAAAAAATGCATAGAGCCACATATCAGTTTTACCTATCCGCAATATAAATTTCACCCGTATTTTTTATTGTAATCAAAGATACAATAGTCACCGTTCTATCTGCATTTCTAATCTTCTTTACAATACCTGCTTTATGCAATATGCCTGCATACTGAGATGTAATAGAATAATCAAGATTTAACCGTTTACTTAACTCCGTAACTGTATATCCATTATTCATACAGAGTTCTACCATCTTTATTCTATGTTCATTATTTAATGCTGCATAATATTCCTTCAATCTGGTATAGTTCATTTTGTCCATGTGATTAAATAGACAAAACATTTATATAATACTAATTGGTTTATTCATAAGAATGAGCAAAGTAAAAAAACACATAAGCAGACAAATTGTGCAAGACATTGAGGATGAAAATTATCAAAGTGCAATAGCGAAAGCCCTTTACTGTATCGTTGAATATATTAGAAGAATCTAACTTCTGTCCAACGAAATTGAGAGCAATTGAACCAGGCTTTTATAGGCTAAGCTCCTTAAGCAGTCGATATGTCTTATTTGACATCTGATTGAGCTTGACTGGCATTGTATAGCATCGATATTCATTTTCCGGATATTGACCTGCCCCCTTAAAACTGGACCGTTTTGAAAGAGAGTCCTCAATGTTAAGTTAATCTTAACTAAGGAGGCCATATAATGAAACGTAAACGATTCACGGATGAACAAATAATAGGAATATTGAAGGAATCCGAATTAGGTATTGCGGTAAAAGACTTACTGCGAAAACATGGGATAGCAGAAGGCACCTATTATCGCTGGAAATCTAAATTTGGAGGCATGGAGTTAAGTGATGTTAAACGTCTGCGTAGCTTGGAGCATGAGAATAGTCAATTGAAGTCAATGGTTGCTGATTTAATGCTTGAGAATCGGGTCTTAAAGGACGTTAACGCAAAAAAGTGGTAACGCCTACAGCGAAGCGTGAAGTGGTGAATTTTGCCTGTACTGAGTATGATTTATCGCTTCGCCGAAGTTGTGGGCTGTTTGAGCTTAACCGGAGCAGTTATTATTATAATTCACGTTCAAAAGATGATGAACTATTACGAGCTGCCTTAAAGGACAGTGCCTTGACTCGACGTCGTTGGGGTTATCGGCGTCTAATACTTTTATTACGTCGAGAGGGTTTTGTCGATAATCACAAGCGAATCTTCCGAATCTACCAGGAAGAAAAGCTTCAAGTACAGCGTCGGAAACGCAAGCGAACGGCGCGGTGGCGTGGAGAATCTTCGAATTGCCCATCTGGAGCGAATGATCGTTGGTCGATGGATTTTGTACATGATGGACTTGTGAATGGTCGTCGAATCCGTATGTTAACGGTATTGGACAATTTTACTCGTGAATGCTTAGCAATTGAGGTGGATACATCGTTAAGTGGAGATCGAGTGACTCGTATTTTAGATAGACTGTGCGATTTCCATGGAGCGCCGAATCGACTACTAATGGATAATGGACCTGAATTTACGGGGCATGCTTTGGATAATTGGGCGTACGATTCTCAGGTTCTTCTTGAATTCATTCAACCCGGCAAACCAATGCAGAATGGCCACAATGAAAGTTTTAACGGCAAATTTCGAGATGAATGTTTGAATGAGCACTGGTTTTTAAGCTTGGAAGATGCCCGTAAGGAAATAGAAAACTGGCGAATAGATTATAATCAATTTCGCCCACATAGTTCATTAAATAATCTAACGCCTGAAGAATATGCACGGAACTGGCATTTGGGCCTTGCCGCCCCGGCCGGGGAACCGCCTTTGGCGGCTCAACTAGCCGATTGCCAACCGTCAGCCCAGCCCATGCTAACGCATGGCCAGGGTCCCCTTCAAGCTCAATCGGACTCTCTTTAACTTTGGTTTAGTAAATGGGGGCAGGTCAATATAACCACTTGTGATATTCATCAAGTAGTTGTCTCCCTTTTTCGCTATCAAAGCTTATACACTCATGTTTATGTTCTACAGAAACACTCCAGGTTAAATGACAAAGTTGGACTCTATAAATAATACGAATAAACATTTTATTCTTTTTGTCCTTTATGTATCCCTTAAACGATGGAAGGAACTCACTTGGTGGGTCAAGAACGGGTATGTGAAACACTTCATCATTATTAATATTACTTTCCATATTTAGTACCTCCAAAAGTCATTTCATGATGACTCTCTCATACAATGAGAGTCAACATAAGAAAAACAGGTGAGGGGACTGTTAGCGATCCCTTCAATAAATATTTAGCGCGCAAGCGACCCGAAGGGGAAAGATTTATGATAAAGGGATTGCGAATTCCGAACCGTCTAAAAATAAACTACATGACCAACACAATATTCCATTTCGAGCATTATGCTGCTTTCAAGACAGGGTCATCAATTTCAACACCAGCTTGTTCAGCAGTTTCATTAATCAAATTGAGAATAGCTTCACAATCACTTAATACTGACAGCAATACATGTTCAGGGCGTTTTTCGATCTTCGTAGCATAGTGTTGAATATAAGCACCTATATTTTGATTTGTCTTGGGGGTTGACCCACCATAAATAGAACATAATCCAAGTGCGCATGCTTCAGCACTAATTTCAGAAAGTGCTTTATCTTGATTAAGAATGCCTAATTTATCTTGAGCGGCGTGTGCTAATTCATGATAAAAGACCTCAGGGTCATTTGAGTTTAGTTTAATCTCTCCTGTTTTTTTATAATATCCAAGTACATTTTTCCCAAGTGGCAAATAATCCACTGTGATTCCCCAAACATCAGCTACTGATTTTAAATCAGGCAGGAAAGGTGGAGGACGATAAAGCTGAGAGCCAATGGTATCTTCATATCGAAAAACGGGAATTGTATAAAATCCTGTAACAAGAAATGGTTGAACGGTATTTTCTTCCAGTTCATCTATGCTATCAGTGACGTTATGTTGCAATGTTCGAGGTGCATTAATCCATATTGCTTTTGCACCTTTTTTTATTCGGCGACCCACTTTTTGCCATTGTCGAAAACCTCGTGCATCTTTAGTATCATGTGAGATCATTATGAGATAATTTGTAAGACTCCAAGAATCAGACGGGCAATTAGTTTTAATGATGCTATTTCCTATCCAATGAAAAGCTTGTCCAGATTCAAAAGCTGTAAGCAACCGAGAAATTCCATGAAGAGCCCGATCGGTACGACTTATTTTAGTTGCAGTCAGTATTTTATTTGTTTTCATATTAGTTCTCCAAGAAGAATCACATCAATGATGACTCTCTCGTGTAATGAGAGTCAACACAAAAAACAGGGAAGGGTACTGTTAGCGATCCCTTCAATAAATTTTTAGCGCGCAAGCGACCCGAAGGGGAAAGATTTATGATAAAGGGATTGCGAATTCCGAACCGGACAATATAAATAAGAGACGATATCTACTCTGGTTCAATGACAAATAATAAATAATATTTAATAAGATGATTGATTATAATAATGACATCTCGATAAACCGTGCTATGGCGGGCATTGATGCTTGGTGTAAAAAAAATGCTATAAGTGAATGTTTAGAAAAAAACCAAGAATGTACCCCAGGTGTAATTAAATCACATTCAATTCAGAATCGAAGGGTTTTAGAACTTTTAGTTGATGCTGGTCATGTACATATGATTCAACCAAGCTCATCAGGTGTAAGGTTTGAGAAGGTCGGTCGAAATAAAGCGACTACCTTTACGGGCTATTGTGGTTTTCATGATAATAGTATATTTGCACCGATTGACTTTGGAGATGATAGAATATTTGATATTGAAAATAACGCACAGTTATCTCTATTGACTCTGAGAGCTATAGCTAAAGAATATTGGGCGTCGTAAATTTCGACGTCCTTTTTACAAGAGAAATCTGACACAATTACTCCATGGTCACAGTTCATCTGTTGCGGGCAAAACCGCCGGTATACTCGCTTGTTAGTAATCGAGCGTTAATTTATTTCAAATAGATCAAA
>JAJFLO010000308.1 GCA_021772675.1 Verrucomicrobiota bacterium
TCACAACACATCTCATTGAATGAAAATTCACTTTCGCCGTGAAAATTTCTCTAATCAATTTATTATGATCGAGTTAAGTACTCTCGTGACGAATCGCATGAATTAATCAGGCTAATACGTTTTGTACTGAGCATTGCAACCCAACGTAATCTGAACTGATATTTAAAAAGTCCCGACAAGAACTAGCAAACCGATGGCAAATATTGTTTTACAATTTAGTAACTTTTCATTTAGTTATGGTGAAAATAAAATTCTCGATAATATCAATTTTTCCGCAGAAGAAGGTGAATACATTTGCATTATTGGCCCAAATGGAGCCGGAAAATCTACATTACTGAAATGTCTTACAAAAATTATTAGAGGTGGTGAAGGAGATATTCAACTACTTGGAAAGAATATAAATGATTACGCTCAAAAGCACCTTGGTCGAATACTTGGCTATGTCCCACAATCAACTGAACAGGCATTTCCCTTTACAGTGTATGAATTCATTTCAATGGGAAGATATCCATATCTCAATCCCTTTTCCAAGGCAACACAGGAAGATAGTGATGTTGTTGATCGTGTCATAGAATTGGCTGGTTTATCGTCCTTCATCGACAGAGACCTCCATACTCTAAGTGGTGGCGAAAAGCAAAGAGTTTATATTGCTGCCAGCCTTGCGCAAGAACCTAAAATACTGCTTCTCGATGAACCCAAAAATCATTTGGATCCCAAACATTGCCAAGAGGTTCAACAGACTATATCTGAAATTTCCTCCCGATTAGGAATAACGACAATTCATGTAACTCATGATCTAAATCATATTGCACACTGGAGCAATAAAATTATTGCATTAAAAAATGGGAAAATTATCTTCGCGGGAACACCAAAAGCCATCGTAACACCAGCAAAATTAAAATCAATTTTTGATACTGACTTTCACTCATTTCAAAATCCAGCGGCAGATAGTCAAATCATAGTCCCTTTTGTATGAAATCAGATTTCTCAAAATCTATATTAATCGTTTCGCTTTTCATTGCTTCAATAATTATTATTTTGGCAACACCGCTAATCGGCATGAAATTGCTAAGCCTCACAGATGTCTTCGATTTTTCTAACTCAGAAAATCGCGACCATACAATTTTCTGGAAAATGCGGATTCCTCGGGCGCTAATGGCATTTATGGCGGGGGCAGTGTTTGCCATAAGTGGAATGGTATTTCAAGCCATTTTTCGCAACCCACTAGTATCACCTTTTACCTTAGGTGTTTCGGCCGGCGCGTCGTTAGGCGCAGCGATTTATATCTGGTTAGGGATTTCGTTTACATTTCTAACATTCTCTGGAATTTCATTCTTTTCGTTTATTGGTGCAGCGTTCAGCATTACAATTATCTGGACACTAGCAAATATGAAAAAGAAAATTTCGATGACGACAATGCTTTTGGCAGGGGTCGCAGTTAGCTTTTCGTTTGCCAGTCTGATTATGCTCATACAGTATGTAAGCGGAATTAGTGAATCAGTCCGAATTACCCGTTGGTTAATGGGCGGTTTAATTGTATTTGGTTACGATTCCATCCGAAGTGTTTTACCACTGGCAATTGGGGGGCTACTGCTAGTATTATTCTTTAGAAACGAACTTAATTTATTCACAGTGGGAGAGGAACTGGCTACAAGTCGCGGTGTTAATACAACACTGACTGTAAAAATATTATTTTTAAGCATTTCGATTATGATAGGAGGCATTGTTTCGGTATGTGGTCCAATTGCGTTCATTGGCATTATCTCTCCTCATATATGCCGATTTGTAATTGGCCCAGATCATCGTTACTTGGCTCCTGCAACATTTTTATTTGGTGGCAGTTTCTTGACTATTTGTGACACGTTTGCAAGAACACTCTGCCCTCCTGCTGAAATCCCAGTCGGAGTCATTACCTCATTATTAGGGGGGCCATTTTTCTTATGGATACTCATTCACCGTCCCCCGGGTGCAAATCGTTGGGTATGAGTGAAGAAGTGATTTGTGAATAGTGAGTAGTAAATAGAAAACAGTGATCAGTATACAGTAATCAGTGACACGTAGTAAATACCCAGAGAACAGTAGAAAGTGACAAATTTGAGTGCCCAATAATTGTTAAAATGATCCATATTTTTCAACTGTGCCTCTTCATCAGGGCGATTTTAAGGAATATAATTATCTATGAACCAATACTTTATGATGATTAATCGTGAGTATCCCATCACGTTCAGGTAACTACGGTGGATAAACTTTTGAGTGCTCAGGTCTGACCGAGTCGCGCTCAAACTAAGGGCTCATTCTAGTTTTCAATGACTAATTCTCGGAGTGAATTGGCAAATTGGGTTTAGCAGGCAATTAACATTATCATGATTTGCTGGCCAATGAGTGCAAGTCAACGCATCCGTCACTCCGCGACAATAAAAAGCTATGACAGGTCACAGTACACCAAAGATTTGCGTTGCAAATCAGGTGCCATACCAAATTTTGGCAGTTACAGATAAGCGTTAACGTGTCTACGATTAATTACTTAATCTTTTTTTTGAATTAGCCATGCCTCTTTACTATTACCTGAATCCGTGAAGGTTTTCTTTGAATGTAGTTGCGAGGCAGTAAGTCTTTAGCTGTAGTGACTACTGCAACTGCTTACTAACGAAGCAAATGCATTTAAAGAAAGCCTCCGCGAAGGAGTCCGTATTCAAAATGTGAGTGGTTCCGGGGATGCTTGAGGTTGAGGTCAAAGTAACGCGGTCATTCCTGACTGCGCACATATGATTCAGCCAGGA
>JAJFLO010000309.1 GCA_021772675.1 Verrucomicrobiota bacterium
ACGCACTCGCTGAAGCGTCGGTAAAACTTCCGCCTGAAGACGGAACTACAAACCAACACACACTCCTTATCAAGAGATTCTGTAAAATTTATTTAAAATCTGAAATTAGAATGACTTACAATACAAATTCCTATACTATTAAATTAATCAACGCCGATAAAAAGACAAATTCTGAGGGGTATCAACTATCGGATATGATCGCTCGGCTAATTGGGCTTTCCATATTGCGGCCTAATCAAAAGAATCGGACGAAGGAGATATTTCGAAAATATATATAAAAATGCATTTGGAACAATTTACGGTTTCGGTCTAAAAACGTTCCCTTACGATATAGTGAAAAGCATTGAGATTTCTAAAAAGCTTGCAGAGGCTGTTACTCAAATAAACCGAAAATGCTCAAGAAATCGACTGCTTGCAGTCTAAAAACAAATGGCTCCCGAGTAGTCCCGGAAGCCAGCCGTCGATCAGGTAGTCCTAATCCTTTATTACATAATAGGTTTCTTTTATATTATTTTCAAGAGATAAACGACGACCATCGAAACTTAATATTAACGGGAAGATCCCAAATCCCTCCATTACATCAACCAAAAATGAACCGTGACCAACTCAATGAATTGATCTTAACGATCCATAGCATACTGTGTAATTTTCTCCACTATTAATCTTTTTTAATAGTGGAGAAAATCTAATGGAGCCGCATTAAGTTACTGGGACTATGATTCTTAATCGTGTGAATTCATTAAATTCAAAGATAAACTTACCATTTTAACAATTTGATATATGAAAGAGCCATTCCATACTTTCTGTCAAGTCGGTCGGGCGTTACCAAAATTGATGTTCGAATACGCGACGACTTGGTATAGAGCGACCATAAGACACATATAAGAAATTACTTCAATCCCTTTTATAAAACGGCAGTTAAATGACCATAAACCAAAAGAAAAAACTGGAACAACAGCTCTGGAATATCGCGAACCAACTTCGTGGCAAAATGAATGCCGATGAGTTTCGCGACTATTGCCTCGGCTTTATCTTCTACAAATATCTGTCGGACACGTTACATCAATATGCCAATACCATCCTCAGCGAGGACGGTATCGACTTTACCGATATCGATGAAACGAGTAAAGATGGTCAAGATATGCTTGCCGCTATTAGCGATGAATCCGTCGCACAACTGGGGTATTTTCTTAAACCATCTGAGCTGTTTAGCAGCCTCGCTAAACGGGGCGCTGAACCAGAGCAGTTTATTCTTGATGACCTCACCAGGGTGCTGAACAGCATTGAGCGGTCGACCATGGGTACCGAGAGTGAAGACGACTTTGACCATTTATTCGAAGATCTGGATCTGACCTCGACCAAACTGGGAAGCAGTGAAAAAGATAAAAATACCTTGATTGCCAAAATCCTGGTCCATCTGGAGGCCATAGATTTTGGCTTGCATGATTCTGAAAGCGATATCCTTGGTGATGCCTACGAATATCTGATTGGCCAGTTTGCCAGCGGGGCGGGAAAAAAAGCCGGAGAGTTCTATACGCCGCAAGCGGTATCTACCCTGATAGCGCAACTGGTTACTAATGGCAAAAGCCGCATTAAATAGGTGTACGACCCAACGTGTGGTTCCGGTTCGTTGTTATTGCGTGTGGCTCACGAAGTGGAACATGTTGGTGATTATTACGGTCAGGAAATGAATCGTACCAACTATAATCTGGCGCGCATGAATATGATTCTGCATGGTGTTCACTATCGCAATTTTGACCTGCGCCAGGAAGATACCTTGGAACGCCCACAGCACGAGGGTCAAAAATTTGAAGCGGTAGTGGCAAATCCACCGTTTTCTGCCAAGTGGAGCGCCAACAAAATATTGAGTCGGATGACCGCTTCAGCCAATATGGCAAGCTCGCCCCCGCTTCCAAGGCAGACTTTGCCTTTGTGCAGCACATGCTGCACCACCTTGATGAAAACGGTACCATGGCTGTAATACTGCCCCACGGCGCCTTGTTTCGAGACGCAGCTGAAGGGCAAATTCGCCGCTACTTAATTGAAGAGCGAAATTGGTTGGATGCGGTCATCGGCCTGCCAGCCAATATATTTTACGGCACCAGCATTCCCACTTGCATATTAGTGTTAAAAAATGTCGTGAACATCCTGACAATGTTCTGTTTATTGATGCCAGCGCCCATTTTGAAAAAGCAAAAAACCAAAATAAACTTCATCAGTCACATATCAGTAAGATTATGGAAACGTATCAACAGTGCAAAAGCGAAGAAAAATACAGCCATAAGGCATCAATGAGTGAAATAGTAGAAAACAACTACAACCTCAATATTCCCCGTTATGTCGATACCTTCGAAGAAGAAGAACCCGTCGACCTCGCTGCCGTTACTGCTGAGTTAAAACAGTTAGATAGGGATATGGAAAGTATTGATGAAACGATTCGAGATTTTTGTACTGAATTAGGAATAGAGGCTCCCATATGATTGCAGTTTCAGAAAAGAAAAATGTGCCTGACTTGAGGTTTTCGTCATATAAACAGCCGTGGTCAAGAAACAAATTGGACGAGTTGTTCGATATATCGGCAGGTGGTGATATTGACGCTTCCCATGTTAGTCGCAAAAGAAACAACAAATTCCCATTTCCTATATACGCCAATGATCAGAAAGATAAAGGATTTTATGGCTATTCAGATGTATATATTTTTGAAGGCGGCGTAATTACTGTAGCAGGAAGAGGTGTAAATATCGGAATAGCCCATGTTCGACATCACAATTTTTACCCAATTGTAAGGTTGTTAGTTCTGTCTCCAAAAATTAATATTGATATTAAATTCTTTGAGTATGAGATTAATCGAATAAATTTCTTTTTAGAAAGTACAGGAGTTCCTCAGCTTACCTCACCTCAAATTTCGAATTATAAAGTGGGGAACCCGAAACTGGGTGAACAAAAAAAATCGCGGCCTTTTTGGGTTCGGTAGACGACAAACTCAGTAAATTGCGCCGGAAACGTGAATTATTGGAAATCCACAAGCGCGGCCTCATACAAAAGATATTCTCGCAGGAACTGCGGTTTAAGAAAGACGACGGCTCCGCTTTTCCTGATTGGGAGAAACAGAATCTGAACGAAATAGCAGAGGTGAAAATGGGTTTAGTAACGACCATGACGGAGAACTATGTTGAAGATGGAGTACCATTAATTAGAAATTCTGACATTACTACGAACAAAGTAATTGAAGATAAATTGATCAAGCTCTCCTTGCAGTTTGCTCATGAGCATAATCATAGGAAACTAAAGAAAGGTGATATTGTTACTGTTCATACAGGTAATGTTGGTGTCTCAGCAGTCATTAAAGATTCTTTGAATGGAGCCCAAGGGTTTGCAACTTTAAATACAACGATAAAAGATATAGAGAAAATTTCGCCTGATTATTTATGTTGGTATTTCAATACGCATAAATTTTTGGTGGCGTCACAATTGGGAGACCCAGGTATGATGTAAGAGGATAAAGTAAGAGTTCACTTTAAATTGTTTTTACCACGAAACAATAAAAAGGAACTCTTATGGAAGTCACTGTTAAATTTGATTATACCTTAGAT
>JAJFLO010000310.1 GCA_021772675.1 Verrucomicrobiota bacterium
GAGGGACTCAGCGATAGCGAAGTATCCTTTCGGTTATTTTTTGATGCAAATGATGTAGTCGTTAACGGTGTGTCAAACGGAGACGTTGTTAATCGAGACACAGATTATAATCTCACCTCATTAAGTTTAGAAGACGATGAAAATTATACAGATATCACCTTAAAATCATTTTATAAATCCCCTGATGGAACGATTGCAGAAAGTTCATTTGAATCCGATGTCGTCAGTGTCACGACATCCCCAGTCGATATCGATTTAGTTGCATTTGAATCCGGAACTGAGGAAGTTTCAGAAGATGAGGAAGAAAGGCCGATGGGCCCTGGAGTCTTTGCCGATCCGGACAATCACACTAAGCTAAAGATTAAAACGTCAAATTCCAGTACGGAGGTGAGATTAATATTTGATCATTATGTTATAGATATATTTGATGATACTACCGGGGGGATTCTTAGGTCTGGATATCCTATCAATAGGGGGCACGACCATTCTATACGACTCTGGCATGAAAACTCAGGGGTATTTAATACAGAAGTAACGTTATTGGGTTATACCGCAGAAGGGGTCTTTGTGGGAAGTGACACGGTGTCGTTAACATCGATTAAAGTCGATCTTACTATTGATTCCAATAATGATGGAGATATTTCCAGTACCAGTGGTGATAATGATGTAGAAAACATCAATGCTGATCGTACCAAACCCGGTAAAGTCATGTTTGTGAATGATAGTGACACCGATGGAGACGGTTTACCTGATTATGCCGATGGCATCGATATATTTGCAGGTGAGGGTGAAGATACATTGAATCCCAGTCTTGCATTTACTCCCTTTAAGATGAAAATCAGTAAGGCTATCGATCCGGCAACCACCAAATGCAAATTCCGTTACTCAGCCTCTTCCCCTGAAGAGTCGTCATTTAATATCGTGACATTGAACAATGGTGTGACGGATTATCAACCGAAATCAGGTCATCTGCGGGTATGGAACAAAAACGGGACTTTCAAACGTAAGAAATCAACTAACATTGCCGGAAATGGTAATTTTGTTGATGACGAAAAAAAGTACCTTTTAAGTGATTTCGGTTTTTCAGATATAGTAAAAGAAATAACCCTGTATCTGGAAGCCGTGAATGTCAGCAGCACAACCGCGGATCAAAAACTCATAGTAGAATTGATACCTGCAGGAAGCGACGGGCCGGTTTGTCATGACCAAGTGCGTGCGACAATTGTCAATATCTTACCTGTGCGGCCGACTCCGGTGGGAAACGAACCAGCAAGATCCATGCAGGTGTCCCATCCCAGCCCGGTTATTAATGTCGATTCTGTGGGATTTGGTGAAGTCGTTGTCAATGAAGATGGGACGGAACTTACTTCAGATTTATCGATAAGTGGTACTGTCTCATCTCAAATATGTGACTACACCCCCGGTGAATTGGGAAAGATTGATGAGGTCGAAGTTTATATTAACCAGAATGAAGATCCCTTTATAATTACAATAACATATGAATCAGGGGATAAACCCACTGATCCACTGCCGTCATTGTTACAGCCGTACAAAATGACCGCGAGGTTTAGCGGGACGATTCCAGCAGTAAATGTTTTTGACGGTTACAACTACGTTCGTGTAGAAGCCAGCGACAAGATTTTTGAAATTCCAGGATTTTCCGAACACGATATAGAGATTAAAAAGACACCCGACCCCAATGTAATCTTTGAGGTTGGAAACTATTCAGGAACAGTAACGTTTTCGGGACCAATCACATCGTCGACTTCTGTGACGCTATCATCCACTACATCTGTCAAATCATCGGCAAGAAGTTCTGCTAGAAGCGCCAGAGCTGCTTCTTCAATAGCAGCGCCCGAACCGGAAACCAGTATGATGTCTGGAGAGACCATTCAAATTAATATTACTAACAATGCGACAAGTCGTCCCGGTGCTGAAAGCACAATTTCTGGAACTCTTACCCAAACACCGGACGATCCTTTAGTTTTTACTGATGAAACGACAACACTCACTATTTTGACACCGGAATCATTCACAACAATCGGTACACCCATTATTTTTGACGCATTTTTCAACCGAAGAATCCAATGCCATCACATTTACCGAAACAGGAGTTGGAACAAACGCTTTTACAATAACACATACTGAAATTTTCTCCACGACATCCACGGATTTTAACGACTTTGAGTTTATCCCCATTGCCGCTGATTTTATAGCCCAATCAAACGGCGGAGAATACTTTCCATTCTTGTTTCAGATTATTGGGCCAGAAGACTTTATAAGCGAAATCGATAAAATTAATACCCCGGAGGGGAAACGCAGTATTATTCAGGGGTTTGATGGCAATTATTATCTCACTCAAATCAAACCCGGATCGGATCCTCAGGAAGATGGCGATGTTCCGGCTGTATACGTGTGGACGCTTAGTGATATAGAACAAAATATTGATCCAGGTGCCACCCTTGATTTTCTCGCGGGCTTTGTCATCGGCATGGGGAAATCTGGTTACGAAATGGGCGAAGGCCTGGTCACACTGGCCAAGGTGGGGGTAACCACATTAGCTAAATTTAATGCGATTGGCTTTATCTATGAGATGACCTATGGCAATCAGTATAAAACGGAAATTGCGTTCTTTCGTGGTACTTCAGATTTTGCCTTAAAGGCAGGAAAATTGATACTTCTTTTAGAAGCACAAGGCGCAGTATTTTTATTCGATTTATTTGTCGATTCTATTACTGGAGACTATGAAGGTATTAAAGAATCTGGCGTCATTTTAGCGGAAACGTTTGAAAAGGGCGCCGAATTTTTTCTAAAGCTATGGCGGACTATTGATCCATTAAATTTATCCGACAGAAAACAGGGGGAAATTTTTGGCCGGGTGATATTTGAAGTATTGGGTATACTTATACCGGCTGCCAAAGCCAAGGAGTTAAGCAAATTATCAAAGGCAGAATTTTTAGACACACTGGCAGCAAAACTTGATGATGTTGATGATATCGCCGGATTTCCAAGCAGCAAATTCGATGATGCCATTGATGAACTGGAGGATCATCGTGAGTTTATTGATAATGCAGGTAAAGAACAGTGTTTTATAGCTGGAACACTTGTCCATACGGCTAACGGACTTACCCCGATAGAAGAGATTCAAAAAGGCGATTTAGTACTGGCCGGGGATGAAGCCAGCAGCGCCCGGGAGTATAAAACCGTTCTCAAGAGGATTGTTACACATCCTGACAAGCTGCTTCATATCCGTATTAATGTGGCCGCTGGATTTGAAGAAATTCTACTATCAAATGTATCCGGTTACATTAATATACACCATGTAACCTGTACGCCTCTGCACCCTTTTTATGTCATTGAAAAAGATGAGTTTATCCAAGCCGGCGATCTTGAAATTGGTCAGAGTTTTCTTCTTGTTGATAGTACGATTGCAACGATTACTGATATTGAGTCTGAATATGCTCCTGATTTTTCTCCATTTACTACCTACAATCTCGATATCGCCGATTTTAACACCTACTTTGTCGGTGTTGAAGGTATTTGGGTCCATAATCAGAACGTTCAAAATGGTAAAGCTGTTTGCAATAGGATAGCAAGTTTCTTTCATTCAAAAATTTCAATAGAGACGATAAGCCAGGCACTTGAGAATATAGATAACAATATAAAGCTAAAAAAATTATTTGAGAAAGGTGGGAAATATGTTGTCAGATTTGCGGAAGGACTAACATTGAAACAGCTTGATGACGCCGTTACTGCTGCGGATTTACTTACTTACAATAAATTGAAAAGCTTTTTTAAAGGGATTTCACAAACAAAATGGAAAGGCCACATTGCTAAAATACTCTCGGTCGCAGCACATCATATTTCACCATCTCAATTACAAAAATTGTTAGGATTAAATGCGGATGCCTTGAAGGGAATAACCCCTTCACTTATGTTCAGAGTTGATAAACATAAACATTTTCATGAAAATATACTAGGGGCAAGGGTTGGAAATAAGAAAGTTATCGGCGATTTTATTGATGAGGGAGAAACAATTGAGCATGCAAGAGGGAAATTACTTAAACATCTTAAAGATGCTTATAATGAATACGAAGAATTTGATGATACTATAGACGGTGAAAAACTTGGAAAGCTTGCTACAGATTGGTTAATGGATCAGATGAATAATCACCCAGAAGGTCCCATACCATTTATTTTACCAGATAATTTTTAAGGAATTAATTAATGAAATTTACATATAATATTGTAGCGGAATTACAGAAAAAACCCCGTGATTCTTGGGAATTCTTAATAGACGAATTTCCAGAATTAATCAAACCATCTGTTAATAAACCTAAACGATTACGGGCAAGAATAGAAGGGACTGATCCGAATTTGAAACGATTATATAATGCACTTGAATCATGTGGATTCGAACTTTATAGCGTTAATCGTAAATGTGATTTTGACAAAAGTAAATTTTATTATGAAGTTGATAAAAGGGCAACGATTGAAAAAAGCGACATAACATCGGCTGATTTTTTTAGAGTTACGGCCGAAACATACTATCCGGATGCGCAGTTTTTTGAAAAAGTTAAAGAATGTAATGGATGCGTGTGTATGAATAAATACTTTTCAGGTAAATTTAGACATACGCAGGGCGCTACTGGCTTGACATGTATTATCGTTAAAGATGAAGTGAAAAAGGCAATTGAGGAATCTCAGCTAGTCGGCCACCATTTCAAACCGGTTTATTTGAAATCTAAAACCGGAATTGAAAAAAGTATGGACATGTGGGAATTAATCAGTGACTTAATTTTATCATCAATCAATAGATGGGAGTCTTGTGATTTTTTTCCGCCTCTGTATCAAATTAAACGGTCAGATTTGATCAGATTTGGTGAATGTGATATTGTCACACAGATTGATTCAAGACCGGAAATGGGCCGATCAAAATTCGAACCAATAATTGTTTCTAAAAACTTTTATAATTTTTGGCAAGAAAATTCATTTGGAAAACTTGACTGGGATCCCATTTATGTAAAAGAAGATGTCTAACATTTAATGTAAATTAGCCTAGTTAGGGTCGGACCGAAAGCGTCGATTAAAATCGACAGAGAGTAGAGAATGAAAGAGTCTTACAATGAAGCGTAGGGTCAAAAAACTCATCCGTTGGGATTTTTGGGTAAAATTTTTAGATTTTGAGGTGGGAATTGGTAGACTGATTGGAGTTGGGAGTTCTTGATTTGTCCGGATTTTCATCCGGCCCAGCAATTTTTCCTGGATTTC
>JAJFLO010000032.1 GCA_021772675.1 Verrucomicrobiota bacterium
GTTACAATGTGGAGATGCGCCAGTAAGCGATTACTCGCTACCGTCATTCGCCTTCCTCCGTTAACTGGATCTTCCGACTTTTTCGCGATCAGGCACCTGTCGGACTTCAGCATATCCTTCTCATTACAAGAAGGCATTGGCTACTCTCCGACATCATTCCCCGATAGTTCCAACAGCGTGCCTTACGGTTCGCCTGCTCCTTTCATGGAGCGGTTCTATCGGCTTTCCACGTTCCGTCATATTCCTTTTACAGATGACTTAGGTCCAACCTCTACACCGATGGGTAATTGGTTCGCGCACGGTCAAGTTAGACCCCGTATCCTCACCCATGTCCCCTTTTGGTGCAAGCCTATCAGTCTGTTTGGCTCTATTCCATTTACGATGCTTACAGTTGTTCACATGTGTTGACCATATCACCCAATCCTAGCCCTTACCCGGTTTCAGACTACCAGGAGGGTACCAACCGCACGGTATCTTCCCCGGTCAAATTGACCTTTGGTACATGTTCGAAGGGCATCAGGCCATCTACAACAGCGCGTAGATTCGCCTGCCTCTCAGGATACCGGCGGCGAAACACCGAGTTCAGTCGCAAACTGCGCTGAACAAAAATATGACGACCTCGTGTCGCCACCAACTTATGGATAGAAGTTAGCATTAGAATTCCCCAGCAATCGAATATAATTTTCATGTTCATTGAAAAAAAATTGTAACAACCCCATATTATCCGGATTAAATTGGCACAATTTAGATCGTTTACAAATTTATTGCAGCGTTTGAGGACCTGGTGCTCGTTGTTTCACGGCAGTGGGGTTTTCGATGTTTGTGTGGCTCATCTTTTGAATGTTAGGTTTTGTAATCAAATTTAATATAGCTTAGCTACCTCTAAATCAAAGGTTTTTCGAAGACGCTATAAAATTATGACAAGCAATTATCACAATGCTAAATTTACTCCAAAAGTCGGCATTGTGGAATCTCAACAGACACGCGGTTTAGGGCATTGAGCCTTCACCTCTATTTTTCATAGCTGTTTTTTGGGGGGAAACAGGATGCATTTCCCTCAAGTGGATGAACTTTTAATTGTGTCACAGAAGGTGGTAAATGACCGAAGAGATTGCTCGTCCCAGGAAACGTAGAAATCGGTTGGTTTGAATCGCGTTGGTGGCATAGTACAGAAACTCAATATATCGAGTACAAAGACTATGTGGAAAAGATTTAATTACCGGCTCTGGAAAACTTTACCAAAACACTAACATGTTTGGACATTACTTGCTTATCATCAATAAAATAAGTGTTTTACAGGTCTATTCTTTTAATATAAGAATAGACAATACACACCGTACAATCTATTGCCAGCAGGAAAGAAAGGAAAAACACATAGTGCTCACATCAGTCAAGTGAATACCCCATTTAATTTATTTGTCATTTAGAAATTTTATGTATACAATAACCAAAACTGTGGTGCTCATTATTTTTGTAATTCCTATAATGACATCACAAATCTATGCACAATTCGAGTTAACCTTTGTTTCAGATGCAACTTGGAATTCGCAGCATGTTTGTCTCAATGCTTCTAACCCACGGACATGTCCTTCTGATGCGATTTTGTATAATCGTCCTAGTAGCGGCTGGAGAGCCGATCTTTCTAGCATTCCGGGAGCCAATTGGATTTGGGCACCTGGTATAACAGGGGATAGCCCGTCTGCCAGCCTAGCACAGTTTTCGTTTCAAAAGACTTTCCACCTACCTGGTATCCCGTTATCTGGGTCTATATCTGTCGCAGCTGATGATTTTGCCGAAATAGTTATAAATGGAAATTCTGCTGGAATTATTGGCAGCATCACAAATAAATCTCTGGCTTCAGTGGCACAAACATCTTTGCACGTTTTTGATGTAACAACCTTCTTACTAACAGGTAATAATACGATTAAAATTGTCGGTCGGAATGGACCAGAGTGGTTTGGCGGGGGATCCACTTATAATGGTAATCCGGCAGGTGTCGTTTTTGGCGGATTACTTGTTTCAACCGAAAATCTTGAAATTAATTTAACCGGATCAATCGAGTTATTGGAAAAAGATGGTGCAATACTGCCAGGGCAAGAACGAGCAATTTCAATTACTCTCCAGAATGATGGAGTTCCCGTTAGTGGCTCGCTAACCTCCAAAATTTATCTTTCAGCTAATTCATCTCTAGATTCCAATGACATTAATCTGAGTCAGCGAACCGATTCTCTTGATTCTTTTACCGGTGAAATTTCTTTTACTGATTCGATCACACTTGAATCTTCAGAATTAGCAGGATTAAGCAGTTTCGGTACTCGTCATCTACTTTTAAAAATCGATATTAATAATGATATAACTGAAGAAAATGAAGATGATAATATATCAGCAAGTTCTGGCTTTTGGATGGGGCAAGTAATAAACGTGTTAACTCATGGATTTAATCCTACCCCACCAGATCTTCCTCTTTTTGGGGCGTCATGGGAAGACTTTCGCAAAGACTGGTTTGAAATAGCAAAAACACTTCGAAATCTACCTGAAGAAGGGACTCTATTATACGATCCACTTGGATCTCGAATCGCGACTCACCTTGCTGAATGGGACTCCTCAACTGGCTTTCTACAGGCATTTACAAATCTAATAATGGCCAAAATTGCAGACGCGAAAGTGCAAGACATACAGAACCACATAACGCAAGAGACATTTGACTCGGATATGGAACGTATTACAAGTATTCAGCTGAAATCTATAAAACTTAAAGCTCTCGCTGAAGGATTCGCTAAAAAATCAAGAGACCAAGCGACAACAGCCGCACTTCGTATTATCCGCTATTTAGAACAGTACTTATTAATCGAAAATATTAGTCTCAGCAACCAGTATCAAGTAATTCAATTAATTGGGCACAGTCGTGGTGCAGCTGTAAACGCAATTGTGTCAAGAATAATGCAAAGTAAAGGCTATGAAATCGATCAATATATAGCTCTTGACGGATTCTCAACAGATTGGCCAGATGACGGTGGAATTATAGGAGATACGGACATTTCGGCTCGGACTATCGCAATGAGAAAAATCAACTATCGGGTACAAAAAGACCTTGCAACTTTTATCGTTGACGAATATGAAAACAATTTAGGCTCTGCGGCAAATCTTGTAGACGAAATCGCAGCAGTCCTTTCTACTACACCCCAACTCAGTGCACTGGCATTATTGATTGCCTATATTAACATCGAATTGGGAACAGATATTTCTATTGCATCCGAATTGGGAAATTCTGATATACGTAATCTTCTGCGGGAGACAGATATTCGAGCACCATTCCGGTTTAACTCAGGGTTTCACGATATACTTTTTTTCGGCCCCAATTCCTCTACAAAGTCTGTTCACACAAATATTACATCAATATATCTTCAATCGGGCGACAGGGATCCAGATACTAAAGAATTTATTCGACAACCGTCTGAACGCTATATTCTTGATAATTTCATCGGCAATCTTCGCAGTATGGCAATACCCATCGGAGGGATAGCATCTAGTTCCCCAAATATCGTCCAAAGTACTCCTTTGCTGAATTCAAAGAAATATAATCAATTGAAATCAACTCCAAGGGCAAACCCTGAAAATATAGATATTTCTGCAGAATTTGTTGATGGAGGATTTGAACAGGTTAGGGGCGTTCACAATGAAATGCAATCGATCGCAAAGGAGACAACTGGTAGCGAACTTATAGATGCTTGGTTTCAAAGTATGTCATCTCAAAAGTCCGTACTTTCATCGAGATGGGAACTTTCTGGAAATGTACAACTTATAATAGAAACTGATAACGCATTAGTTGAACTTACTCAAACCCACAGCACTTCAATTGGCCAAAATATTAGATTGGATCATAGCTATTCATCAGTGAATTTTGACTATTCAATGGAAAGCCCAGGTATAGACGATAAACTTCAAGTGGTTTTCAATGATCAGATCATAGATGAATTCATGATCAGTGATTTATCCCCAAACGGATCAATAACAACTCCTAGTCAATGTTTAAAAAGTTTTGGGAAATTGGAGTTCAAAATTACTGGTCCCATTGATAATCCTGCTGTTATTAGGATTGACAATATAGTCATAAATCCAGAAACACCTCCCACTCAGGACTTAGATTTAGAAAAAGGCTGGAATCACGTGGGATTTTATGTTGAACCAGATGATATGACATTTGAAACAGTTTTTGATAACTTAATCACTTCAAATAGACTAGAAAAAGTATTTGGTGAAAATAAGAAATTCGAACGAGATTTAGCAGTAAATTTGACCCCGCTGAGAACATTGAAATGCGGTGTTGGCTATTGGATAAAAGTGAATGAACCATCGACTATTTCAGTATCTGGCTGCCCTATGGAATCTTCAGCTGTAATCTCACTCAAAGCTGGATGGAATGATATTGGATTTACGCTACAACAGGATACCGATATAGAAGTTGCGCTAGCTGACTTGATAACAAACGGAAACCTAATTCGTGTAGTTCGAGGAGATAAGAACTACGACCCACTGCTTCCTGATTCCCTCAATACATTAGATATATTAGAACTTGGTTTAGCATATTGGATATATGTATCAAATGATCAAGATTTTTCTTTCAAATAAAGATGGATACATGTTCCACATACATCAATCGCTCATTCTGAGCGTATTTAATCGCCAAAATTATTTGTAAATGAATGATTCTTTTTTCTACCAGAATTGATCAGAAACTCTTTTGAATTTGGTAGTTTATTCAACAGATATTGTCATGATTTGATACGATTTTTAATCCATATCATCAATCTTGTATATGCTTATTTTTCTAATCCCAACTTTTACCTAATTCTTAGCATTGGGTGACGGCAGATGCGTTTATTAGCAATGAACCTACCATCCAAGTTTATATGCGATATACCGACCAATGATGACAATCAGTATTCCGATTACTATCAATCCTATAGGTCTCTTGTACCAAGCCTCTTCAGGTGACGAAACAGATTCATTATCAGAATCTATATTTTCTTTGTTTATCTTAGAGCGATTGACAATAACGGAGCTATCAATTTTTTTAAAACTATCGCCCATACTTCACCTAAGTAGATACAGAACGATTAACTATATCTGAATTTTCAATATCACTGAACTTATCCCCCATTATTTTATCCCCATGCGTAATGTTCAAACTATTATCGATAGTGACAACTTTATTTCCTTTAATATCATTTATAAAATAGGAAATCATTGAATATAGATTATCTGCCACATCTTGGTTTTTTGTTATTAAGAAGTCTGTAGTGGATCCATTGGTTTGTACTTGAATACCAAAATTTTTGTAAAACATTGCATATAAAAATAGACCACAAAAAACAAGAGTAAGGCACACGAACAATGCGGTTTTTTGTTGTAATGAAATTGATAAAAAAATCAACGTAATAATGAACATTGATATTCTAAACATCCAACTTTTTTTAATTCCATATGAGCTAACCCTAGATATATTGGAAATCTGTATTACTCTCCCCGGTAAAACTAGCAAGTTATCATGAATACTAACCTCACTAAATTTACTCTTTGTACCACTATTAACATTTTTGAAAATATTAAGATAACTAATTGGATTAAAAATATTCATGTAAGTATTCCGTTGTTATATTAATGAATTAAATTTTAAGACGATTAAGAAATTGGTAATGACTGAAGTACAAAGTAAAATCCCATACGGCGCATGAAGCAGCTCGATAAAATCGTTTTATTAGATCAGTCATTTTTACGAGAAACTCAAACTGTTTGCGGGTTTCATGCTCTCAATGCTAATTTCTGGATAAAAATTGGCATTAGAACCTCCCCAACAATAAACTTTAATTTTGATATTAATTGAAAAAATCGTAATTAGCTTTTTATTATGTGGTTAAGATGCCGCAATAAGGATCATTGTCAATTTAATCGCGGCGAATAAGGACTGATTGCTTGTCGTTTAACGGCTACGGGGTTATTGGTTTTATCACAAGACATCAGACGTTTGGGATTTTCGCTGGTCGTGTGGCCATGTTCTCAATGCTAAGTTTTGTGACCAAAATCCAAAGAGTTCTGAAAACGCTGCAAGGTGTTATAATGGGCAATGTTTTCTGCAATTATAACAATGCTAACTATTATCCAAAAATTGGCTTAGAGAGAGCTAGGGAAATTATTTTAAGTTTGGTTCTTTCTTTATTCTGGGACTTGTAGCCGTTATGCGACACAAGCCTATCCATTTAACTGGAGTAGAAGTATAGTGCTACATGATTTAGGGTCTGATAGTAACGCGTAAGGCCCACCAGAGCCCCCACGGACGCGGGACATCCGTATGAGCTTTGACCAGCGGCGGGCAGAACGCTTGTGTTAAGGGAAGACGGCGCGGGGTTACTCCGGTTAAATGGACAGCCCTGATGCGACAAATGAATTCCTCTTTAATCAATCGGAAATAATTGGATGGAAAGTTATTGTGACGGCCTCATAAGGATGCTACTGAAACTAGAAGTAGTTACACCCCTAGAAAACGAAAACTCTGTTGTTATTTTTGCCACAGGCTGCGCAATTATAGGTATAGTTGCAGTTGCTCTCGACCTATCTCTTTATGTCGTAAGAGGCCAGTCTATATTGAAATTGGAGCACGGGAAAAATACCATAATTTTTCTTTTCGCCTGGGCCATTGGTTCTTTCATAATGGGGTACATTGGGCAGTTAGCGAAGCTATTTCAAGTTAGCTTATTTGCCTGTGCTTTAGTTGGGTTTACCTGGCCGTTTCTTTGTACAAAGCTATTACAGGTTTTAATGGAGAAAGAATCGGAAGTCGAGCCGGAGCAAATTCCGGTAGATGAGGTGAGCGGATGAGGTATTTCGAATTTTTTGATCGTAACGATATTTTTCGATCCCAAGACAAAATTAAAGAATGGATTAAGACCTCCAATAATTATGCGGCTGAAACTCCCCAAGACAGCCAAATATTTTTGTTTTTTAAAACATCTAAGCAGAGAACATATTTAGTAGCCACTGAGGTACGACTATACTGTATTTTAGATGATTCGCGCACGAGTGAGCCCCATATTAATTGGTCTATGGGTAAGAAAGAACTAGTAGAAAATGGAGCTCTGAAAATATCAATTAGCGCAAGAAATAAAGGCAAGACTTCAGGGTTTGTTGACATTGGAGAAAAGCACAAAGATTGGCTCTATAGCAAGGATCTTTTCAGGTCCAAAGCGATTGAGGAAGAAATGAAATCTTTTATTCTCTCCGCTATGGGATAGAAATACCTCTGTAACAATTAAGGTCATTTACTAGCAAGATTTTAATTGATGTACTTCGATGCCCAATGCGCCTGCTGTCGCCGCCAGATAACATCCTGAAGAATTCTGAAGAGCACAATGACAATCTTGAATCTGTGGGTAAACACCTGGAGAAGTATCAATGCAGCTGAATGGACATCTAATATTATAGCGGTGTACAATATCCTCGGTTAACTGAGCCAAGGAACTATACCAGATCCACACATCTTTATCTGAAGTAAATTCCTTGAAACGAATCTTGATTTTCCCGTCTGGATAAATTTTACCGGAAGTTTGTATAAATTTCGTGACTTTACGCTCAAAATCGCTAAATTCTCGCTTATGTCTACCCTACAAACAGTTCTCACGGCATGTAATTTAACAAATCAATGGATCACATTCCGAGGAGATTACAATGGTCTTGCCTACGAAATTGATAGTAAAAAAGTTAACCTGTTAATAATTAGACAGTTATAGATTTCATCATTCAAACTTCCGTTTTACGTGAGATGGGCATAATAGTGGTCGGCGAAGGTTAACTAATTCATTATAAACAGGTTAATAATACTTTTTATAAATTCCAGGTAAAGAATCACTGATTATCGCTATGAAATTCTATAGCGTCAATTTTGCTATTGTTATAACTTATTTACATGTAATCACTTAGATCCTTTCATTTTCGTAATTCTTCGTAAATCCCACCAATGGCGTATTTCCAAGCAGATTTTTTTGTCAAATAATAGATTTATATTTATTTCATGTTACCGTAAAATATATTTATGTAAATATAAATCTATAATGGGAACGTTGTCGGAGTATTAATGAAAAGAATATGTACTGACCAGGAGTTAAAAAATTTTCTTCCAGACGGTAAGCCGCGCAGTATTAGAGAAATAGGAGACCACTTTAGCATCAGCGAGCCAGTTGTTTTTAGAGAGATGAAACGTATAAAAGCTCTTCCTGCTATCAATAAGGCTGGTTGTTTTGTATTACTTGGGACCAGGCGTTCTGATCGGAGTGGATTTTTTAGAACCGAGGGCAACGTTTTCTTTTCAGGTGGCGATTTGTCGAAGGCATTGATTGCTCTTGTTTCCAAAAGCCATTCTGGAATGAAAACGAAAGAGCTGGAAAAGAAAGTTGACATCAACTCGAAAGTTCAACTTTTTAATCTGGTTAAAAAAGGCAAATTGTTCCGTCAAGAATTTGGGGGAAAATATTTCTATTTTTCATCTGACAAAGAGATTGGAAAGCGTCAACTTGAGGTCCGCGAAAGAGAATTCAGAAAAGTTGATCATAATCTATTATTGAAACAGATTGAGGAGATTCCTCTTGAATTGATTATTAAAATTCTCCTTACCTTTATTCAACATCCTGATTTCAGCTCTAAAAGTATTGCGTTGTCGTTGGTTCGCCGGGGAGAGAAAATTAGTACCAAAGTGGTGGAGTGCGTGTTCAGCAAATACGGCCTCTGTAAAAAAAACTTCTGACACTCCTATTGATCATCCATCAGCTAAAAACGGTTTTGAGCAATGCTAACGTTATTGTTCCTGGTGATATACCGAAAGTGATCTCTCTATATTTATCTTCCGAAGAAAAGGAAAGATGTTTAGAAACGCGTTTTCAAACACGACGTATCAAATCAGTTAGATTGGGCGAAATTACTACAAAGTATGAAGTTGGAAAAAACCGAAACGGCCTGCAAGTGCAGCCATTTGATTTAGAATCACTTGTGCCTTTCGGGAAAAATTTTGCGTATGATACAATCTTGCTTGTCACACAAATGCGTTTCAGGCAACTGATGCAGCGAGAGGAGATCCAACGTGATATTGCTCTGAAATGTGGATTTCAAATTTCGACAGGA
>JAJFLO010000311.1 GCA_021772675.1 Verrucomicrobiota bacterium
TTGCTGGGCCGTAGTAAAAAATCATGTAGCACAACACAACGACTGTACAATGAAAAAAGTTTATCTACTGCTTGATGAAGGATTTAAGAAGGTCACCGCGAAGACATGTCGAAAACTTATTAGAAAAATAGCGAAGCAAGAGGATGAATTTTGGGCCGAGGACATGAGTCAAATAGACGAAACAGCATATGATAATTAGTATGAAGTCATATGAAACGCACTATAGCATCATCGCAATAGTATGACTGTCATGTGACATAGTAGAAAACAGCACGTCCGTTTTGGCTGTAGTGCAATTAAATTACCTTTTAATTTTTTCTTTCCGTATCCTGACTGAATGGGGTTGAGACAATACATTACAGTTTATTATAATTCCATTGGACGTAAGTCTTATCTTTACCTGAAATCGTGGTGAACTTCCCTGAAAAAAGGTAAAATCCTATTGATAACCTCTTCATTAGAAGTATATTATGTATTTTTACAATACGAATATAAAATTCACTCAGGAGGTAGTAATTGAAATTGATTATAGAGCTAAGGAAACGAGAAAATCAACTCCAATGGAGGATTGGCTTTAGTTGGCGTCGTTCTGAAAAATATCAAATTGGAGAAACGGGTTAATTCCATTAAGATTGATGGCATTGGAAAGCCAATCATATCCAACTCGGATGTGCTCAAACTGTTAACGATCTGCCCGATAACACCTATTCAAACAGAACTGGGAAAGTATATTCCTCTTGATATGGATGTCTCGTCCTTCGATAATTCGCGGACAAAAAAAGAAGAAGTATCAAGGACGTATAAAGGGTATGACGGATTTGCTCCGAATTTTGCCTATGTTGGTGCCGAGGGAAATATGATTAACAGCCAGTTACGTCCGGGAAAATAACACTGCCAAAAAGGAACTCCTGAATTTTTAACGGAAACTCTTAATTTTGCTAAATCGCCGAAATTGGAACACGAAATTTTACTGCGTCTTGACTCAGGCAATGACGCTCAAGAGAATATTAAGATAATTCATAACCAATGCAACTACATTATCAAGAGGAGCCTTCGTAAAGAGAATCTGGAGGATTGGTTAGAGATTGCCAAAATATATGGAAAAGAAAGTCAGCCTCGGGAAGAAAAAACCGTATACACTGGCCAATGTTATCGCTTTATGGAGGTCAAAAACGGAATTTCTGAGCCCCTTGGAATTATCTTTGAAGTAACCGCTCGGGCGATCAAGTCCACTGGGGAAATCCTGTTAATTCCAGAAATTTCAGTTGATAGTTATTGGACAAACCTTAAAGAATGGCCCGAGACAGTGATTGAACTTTACCACGATCACGGAACAAGCGAACAGTTTCACAGTGAGTTAAAATCAGATATGGGAGTCGAACGCTTGCCATCAGGAAAATTCGCCACCAATGCGACGATCCTGCAAACCGTTATGGTGGCTTTTAACGTCCTGATAAAAATAGGCCAGAACTTATTGTCCTATGCAGGTGATCTGCCTATAAAGTTGACAATGAAACCACGACGATTACGCAAAGTCATTCAGGATATCATTTATATGGCTTGCAAATATGTGAAGACCGGAAATAGGTTCAAATTAAAAATGGGCGCGAATTGTCCCTGGTTTAATCCATTTAAGAGGCTGTATTTAAGTTACTTGAATTAATAAACAGTCACTCTACAGACGATCATTCACACACTCTGTGCTGTTGGGGTGTGTCTCAATTCAATACAAATCCAGAACAATTGATTAAAACTCGGTTTGCTTATACTAAACACGATTAAATTTTATAATTGAAATCCAATCAAAGTCATTTTTGCTCTATATTTTACACGGAAATCAACAATTTATATGAGAAACGATAATAAGTTAAATTCGTCACGGATTCAGGTTTATTAATTCGAGCCCATAATAGACGTCAATCAACGATGGTTGTTATGAACTGCGACAAAAAATAGTTTCTTACTATTTGATACATTGTAATACGAGCAATAATGAAAATTTCCTGATTCCTGCCAAATAATCGATATTCTAAAAACTCATTTTTATTTTCGACCCATTTTAACTTCAACAATCATTGGCTTTATTTCTAACGCAGTACAGTCTTTTGCATCAACCCACAAGTGCACTGGTAGTTTATATATGCCTGAATTGGAAATGTCTGAAATATCAATAAACGATCTTAGCGATGAACTCGTCAGAATGTCAATGGTTGATTTAGGACCACCTAATACGGCTTCTATTTTAAGGTTGGTTGGATGGATAAACTTTTCAATAAAAAATAAATCATTGTTATTTCCCATTATAGAAATATCCAAGTTGTTAAAGAACTTGCTGTCTTTCATCTTATAAAGCTCTACCGATACTTTCACGGTTTCCGGTGAAATGGATATTTGCGGAATTTTTAATAATGGTAATTCAACTTCAAAATCTTCGTGAATATTTTGATCTAATTCGATCGCATTTGTTACAAGTTCTTTGATATCACCAATGACTTTTGATGGTCCAGATATGCGCGCTGTTTTGGGTACGATCTGAAAACTTTTTCTTCCATATCCTTCAGGTAGCTGACCCGAAAATCGACACCGTATTGGCACGCCTTCGACGGTTTTTACGCTATCAACATGAACGATAAGACTGTTCGGACTGATTTCAATGACATTTAAATTTCTTGGAATTTCGATATTCTTTTCTCTTAATAAAACCGTATATCGTCCACTAGTTGCTTGATCACTGATTTGTCCAATAACTTTAATATCTGCGTTTGTTAAATTTTTTAATCGTCTTTCCGGTCCTCGGACTTTAACATTTATTTTTTGGACTTCATCTTTTAGAATCACTAAATCTTTTGAGTGTTTGAATGTTACTGGAATATCCCTGAAAATTTCTTCTTCCTGAATTTGCTTATGAACAAAATAACAAATTGCACTTGCACAAACAAGTGAAGCAAATTTCCTCGGAAAATCTTCAGTTATAAGAGGATGCAATTTCACGATTGATCAATCTCTTTTTCTTTTTTAATTTTTGTCAGTAATTTTTTTTAAAAAACCATTTTTTCATTAGGCGTTATTGAACTTGCTTGAATGGTTGTTTTCGGTTTCTCTTTTGTTAGAAAATTTATTAAATGTCGTCTCAATTTTTCTTTGTCTATGTTCTTAACTAATCGTCCTTTTTTTGCAACGCTGACATTTCCATCTTCTTCCGATACGATAATTACAATGGAATCAGTTTCCTCAGTAATACCAATTCCCGCACGATGACGTGTACCCAATGTTCTACTTAATGGAGTTTGAGTAAGGGGAAAAAAGCATGAGGCTGAGAGGATTATACCATTTTTTATCACCACTGCGCCGTCATGCAATGGTGTGTTCGGATAAAAAATTGTCATTAACAGTTCTGCTGTAATCGGGGCATTTATCTGTACTCCAGATTCTGAGTAGGATCTCATGCCGATATCACGCTCGATAGCAATAAGAGCGCCAATATGTTTTGCACCTAAGTTGTAAGAAGCTTCTATCAAACAGTCGATTGTTTCTCCAACCCTTTTATTACCTTTTATTAATCGATGAGGATTAATACCGATCTCTGCAAATGCTCGTCGAATCTCTGGTTGAAAGATTATAAGCATAGCAAATACCATTAATGCCGGCAATTTCGTCAATATCCATTGAATCACCTCAAGGCCTAGGAGATGAGCAAAAAACCAGCCGCCAAGTATTGTTATAACAATTCCAATCAGTATGGGTTCTGCCCGATTTCCTTTGATAAACAAGAGGGTTGTATAAATGATCGTTGCGAGTAACCCAACTTGAATCACGTATTGTAATAAGTTCTGAATTGTTTGAAACAAATTAAGAAATGAATTCATGATATCATTTATAAATACTTGGGCTTAGCTCACCGATATATTCTAGATTTCTGTAGTCTTCATTGTAGTCAAGGCCATATCCTACTACAAACATATCATTGATTTCAAATCCGACGTAGTCAGGTAATAAATTTATCTGTCTTGTTTTTCGTTTTGATATTAAAACACAGGATCTAATGCTTTTGGGATTGAATTCTCTGACAATTTTAACCACACATTTCAGTGTATATCCTGTATCAAATATATCATCCACAATCACAACATTACGATTGGTGATATCTACCTTAAGTTGAGAGTTCAGCGATAATGTGTTTGTGCTTTCAGCACCAATGTAGGTTGATACAGATAACGTGTCAAACCTAAGTGGAACAGATATGAGACGGACTAAATCGGAACCAAATATCAGCGCACCATTAGCAATGATAAGGAATATTACAGATTGGTCTGCATAATCAGAATTTATCTGGTTTGCAAGTTCTAAATTTCGTTTTCGAATTGAGGTTTTGGATATTATCTTGTTTTCGATAGGTTGCAATCGAATTTTTTTTCTCATAGTGACCACAAATATTTCATTGTTCTTTTTATTGCGACTGTTATGATAATTCTGTTCTTAAATTTAGTGTATCAAACACTTTAAACAAATTTTACTATTATATATGAGAGAAACCAATAATCTAATTTACTTTGACAACGCGGCATCTACACCATTGTTTCCAGAAATAATAGAACAGTATGGAAGATTGCTAAAATGTTACTTTGCCAACCCCAGTGCATCACACCAAATCGGACTGAACACACGCAAAAAAATAAATACCGCTTCTCAGGAACTTTTAGAATTAGTCGGAACATCAGATGAAGTTTCTAAAATTATTTGGACAAGCGGTGGTACGGAATCGAATAATCTTGTTTTATTTGGACTAAATTCTTTTTACCTACCACATTCTGATTATGCTATGGTTTCCACCTCAGTGGAACATTCATCTGTTTTCAATCCATTAGTAAAACTTTCAAAGTATAAGAACAATGTGACATGGGTAAACGTCGATCATTTTGGATTGATTGATCTGAACCATCTATCAACATCTCTGACACGGGAAACGAAACTTGTTTCAATTTGCCTGGTTCAAAGTGAAACTGGAGCAGTACAAGATCTATTGAGCATAAGGAAAATTATGGATTTGAATTCGCCTGAAGCGTTACTGCATATTGATGCAGTACAGGCATTCGGAAAAGTCGATATTCCCTGGGAGTCAGCTAAAATTGATATAATGTCGTTGGCAGGTCATAAAATTCACGGCCCAAACGGAGTTGGAGCCTTAGTCATTAGAAAAAAGGGAGTCAATTTAACTCCAATTTTTGAAGGAGGAGGCCAACAGGATAATTTACGTTCTGGTAGTATAGATGTACCAGGAATACTTATGTTTTGTTTAGCAGCAAAGAAACTGCTTTCAACAAAAGATGGGTTAGCTGAAAAAATAAGTTTAATCAATCGAAAAGCTAGGGACAGATTTAATAAATTAAGTGGTAAAAATGGAAAAAAATTATATGTGCAATTTAATTCAATGGATGCAGGATCTCCATTTATACTCAACGTTAGCCTTCAGGGATATGAGGGTGCCATTATTATGAGAATGTTGGGTGAACGTAACATTTTCATTGGAACCGGCAGCGCCTGTTCGGCAGAATCCAAATCACCAAGTCGCATTTTGACTTCAATGGGATTGTCTTCAAAATCTGCCTTTGAGGCAATCCGCTTAAGCTTCGGATTTCAAAATACGGTAGATGAGATAGATATTTTTTTCAATGAATTACAGTGCGTAATTGACGGTTTTTAAATCAATCCAACACTTTAAACTGGTTTTTTCAAGAATGTAACTAGCCCAAGTTTCCTCGTTTGAGTTGTAAGTCCTTGGTAATCAACGACGATATTTTTAAGTAACTTCAAAGTCGTTGATTTTTTCGGCGTCAAATAGAATAGGTCATTGAAAATCACTGGAATTTTCTCAAATTGTCAAAAAAGCGGAATTGAATCACTACAAAACCTCGACAATTACAGTAAAATGCGATTTTTCGAAATTCAACACAAAAAATATCACTTATAGTAACTACATTCCGAATGGCAAAATTGTCAAAAAGCCATAAATTGTTTATATAGATATATTAGCGACTTTTTAGCATCATGGGAAATTGCCGATTTTTGGCATTTATTGGCGAATTTGGTACTCAACCGAGAAAAGTCGGGCTAGCTTGTTGCAATTGCCATGAGGGGTAATCAAAAATCTCATTTTCCCCTAACATTTCCAAATATATCAATATGTGATCTTGGGCTGTAATTCCAACCCTGTCTTAAACAGATATCGACGCATAATTTAGAATTCGTTTTCAACTGTTCTGAATTAATTCCCTGAGGCATGAGGTAGATTTTTTCACGGTTACGATAATTTAGATCGCTTAAAATACTTAAAATTTCGTGTTCGTCTTCTTTAAGGTTTATAACAAATTTCAGCTGGTGGTCGTAATCATCAAACCAAAATAATAGTGCTTCTTTATTATAGCGTTTTTCTTCATGAATTTTTTCAAAATTTGAACCAGTAGGAGTCGAACTTTTTAGTTTAGGTGATATTGAGATGAAATCTAAATTTAGGTGTTTTGCTGAGGTTCCGTTAGTCTCAAGGGTAATGAAATAATTGAGCGTTTTTAGTTCATCAATTAAAAGATGAAGATTTTTTTGTATCATTGGCTCACCTCCTGTTATAATTATTTCGTTGATCTCGGGATATTCCATTGAAAGAATATTTACCTCGTCAATAATACACTTTAACGTTTTCGAATTCGATTCAGGGTCCCATGAAGTATAAGGCGTGTCGCATTTGGTTCGATCCCACTGACACCTTAAATTACATCCGGAAGTTCTGACAAAGATGGAGGGGTGTCCAAGATACTTTCCTTCTCCCTGAATAGATACAAACGTTTCACTCATGCTGATTCGTTTTCTCAATATCTGCATATATTACTCGTCATGGTGTAAAATCAGCCCAAGAATTTGGTGTTTCATACACCCTGATATTTTCAATATTAATGTTATGAGGAATTAATTGTACTATTTGGTCGTAACACCATTGTGAGATATTTTCGACGGTAGGAATGAAGGATACGAATATGACCTTAAAATTTTCACTATCATGGTTTTTGAAAAACGAACACATGACTTCATCATGGTCATAAATCATAAAACCATGATCAAGATAATTATGAATAGTTGCAAATAATATTTTATTAATTTCTCCAAAATCGATTACCATTCCTTCAGAGCTTGATCCCTCATTTGAATCTATCGGTCCTGATAATGACAGATCCAATTTATAGTGATGGCCGTGGGGATTTCTACATTTGCTATCATGATTTGGGATCCGATGACCCATTTCCCATTCAATTGATTTGGTGATTTTAATCATTTTTATTTCCTAAATGAATTGCTTTGGTTATTCGATTCTGTTACACATGAAGAAAATACCCAGCTCTAACAGTCTGTCGGACTTTGGAAGAATCTACTGTGAAAACCGCAATCTTGGCGCATTTTTGTCCAAATTATCGTCGAATATTGCAATATATTCCTCAAATTTAGACAAAAATGCTCTCAATTTGACAATTTTCTCGAAACAATTTCCAAAGTCCGACAGACTGCTAGGGTCCAAACGAGTTTGAAAATTTTCCAGTTTATCTATCTGTAGTTTTCCAAAACAATAATTATAGCAGATAACATAGCACTTGTTATCAAAAAATGACTTGAAAACGCATAGGTATTGTGGCAATGTCAAACGTTATAGGCATTTGAGAATGTTTTTGGTCAATTGGTCAAATATAGATTCTCTTCGATGCCTAGACTAAATCATGCTTTAGCTGGCTAGCATTATGCCATGATATTAACTGACACACCATTATTTTCTCGTCATGTTTAGTTAGAGCCTATCTGCGTCTCACGCTTTTTTTTGAATGTAGGCACGTTAAGGAGGAATTTAACGATTCGTCTTAAATATAATATAGGGAGTTGAAAAATGGGCAACAATGAGAGTCAATCAAAGGAAGAAGGAGCATTACTAAAAAGGCTTCAAAGTTTAGAAACGAAAATAAAAGAGCATGATGAGACACAGAAAATGCTCCGTTGGATTTCACTCACAGGAATTTTGGCAATATTAACTTGTTTCGGAATTTTTTTATATCGACTATACGATTATGGAAAAAATTATCAATATCAGGTACTAGCCCAGAAAGTTGCAGCTGAGTCGGTCAATATTATCAGACCTGAAGCGGAAATATTTATTAGAGAATTAAGAGATGATTTAGTTCCTGAATTTACTAAAAAACTTTCCTCAGAGATCAATAAATCAATGCCTGTTATCAAATCTAAAGCATTAGATTTGAGTGAAGATCTAAAGGTACAGGTTCGTAAGCAAGCCGAGGAAAGATTACTTGAATCAATGATATCCAGCCTGGAAAACAGTGCTGATGATATAAAAAATGTATTCCCTGAATTTACTCCCGAAGATTTGGAACGACAAATTGGTCAGTCAATGGGGTTTTATGTAGAAAGACTTCACCAAGTCATCGAAGAAAGACTCGCATTTATAACCTCAAGCCTTGAAGGGTTAAAAAACTCCACAGAGAAACTGAAAGAAAGTGAGCAATTTTCTGAGCTAATGCCAGATTCAGTAAATCAGGCAGAAGAACAACTCATCGATGCACTTATGGAAATCGTTGTCTATGAAATCAGAACTGAACTTGGTAACCAACCTGCCCATAACAATTAAGAAAGGGAGATCAAATGAGTAAAGTATCCGATAGAATAGCTTCTTTAGAAAATTTAATTCAAGAGCGAGAAATTAAGCTTAATAAAAAGATAAAAAACTCCGTAATTATTTACATAGTGCTTGTCATATGTGTTGGCATTTATACAACTGTTGTTGGGTCGAAAATAAAGGAATTGACCACCATTGAAAACATGTTTGAAGTTGCTAGAGGCACCATTGCTGGTCATGTTACAACATTAAGAAATGAAGGGATTAACAAAATAAAAGGTAATTCGGATCAGTGGGCTGCGACTATGGTAAACCAAGGCATTGACGTTATTCCCCAGCTCGAAAAACCGATCTTAATGGTATTTGATGATCTTAATGATTATGTAATACAACATGTTGAAAATGTTTTGGTTCCGGCGTTCACTGATGCCATAAGGGATAATGCAGCTGATCTAAAAGACAGGTACAATGAATTCAAAGATGATGAAAAGATGCAGGGACTATCTTTGATTTTCGTTGAAATTTTTGAAAATGAAATGGATAAATACATCAATGACAAATTTATATCCGAAGTGTTTGATCTACAGTTTAAGCTAAATTCACTTGCATCGTCTAATTTAGAGCTGACAAAAAGAGAAATCGCACAGAGAAAAATAATTATCAACTGGTTGTATTTAGTTGATAATACTAAAGCTGGAGATTCACCCCTGAGCAGTTTTATAAGTCGTTTTGCTAATCAGGCAAAATCCCTTATAAACAACGATGACAATTTAAGTGAGGAAGAACAAAATAAAGAAGAATTTGACGGGTTAAATTTAACCCAAGAATTATAATTTTCGAATGAAGCAACTTGAAGTTGGTTAGTTTATTTTTCTCCTTATTATTTGTAGGTCCATTTCTTGCTCATTGGAGACAAGGAATTACTGCTGGTACGCGGATATAAAATTAGGTTTTTTAGTTAGCCTGAATAATTCATAAATTTTTTATTACGAGCCATAATATCATGCGATATCAATGGGTTACAAGATTATCCGGGTTCGAATTAGTTCACTATTCCTGCCTATGGCGATAATAAACGGTTGGTGTAGATCTTGCTGTTAGACCGATTTAGAATACTTTTCATTCGCAACCTTTCCAAATGACCACTTCGAAATATTCCTTCAAAGAGTCTTGTTTGTACACCGGGAAGCTTATGCTTTAA
>JAJFLO010000312.1 GCA_021772675.1 Verrucomicrobiota bacterium
TTGGTTTTGTGTTTCTTACCTCCGCCCCCCCCCCCCCCCGACCCTCCAAAAGCATGCCTCCCAATCAGGGGCTGTACGAAATCCTAATAATTTTTCCAGAAAATTAATGCTCAGAAAACATTCACCCATAACTGTTGATAACCAATTGAGTCTGTATTCAAAATGTGGGTGGTTTCAGGAATGCTTGAGGTTGAGTTCAAAGTAACGCGGTGTTGCCGTTTCACTAATTCACTATCGCAAATTGCTGTCTCGCTTTACGCTCGGCTCCTGACTGCGCACATGATATTCATTCGCCGCGGCGAACGATTTACTATTTGCCACTCACATTTTGAATACGGACTCTTTTTTCCCTCATGTACTTCATAAAATACCAGGGTAAGGCATACACCCTATCCCGGATGTCTCACAATACTTCTGTTACAAAAGCGTATATCATCTAAATCCAAAGTCTAAACTTGTCCCGCGATTCTGCTCAGCAGAACTCGACACAGAATCAACCACTCGTCTACGTTAAACCATTTAATTTAGGCAATCTAAACTTTCTCGCCAAAAAGTTTGTGAGAAAACCGGGCTATAACCTATATCCGTTGCAGAATTCAAAATCTTATGCGGATTTTGATATTTTTTTATTTTATTTTGGTTGCCTACGACTCATACGAATGATTTTAGGTAACCGTTCACAGGGTTCAAAGTTCAAGGTTTCCGCTGCGGCGGATTGAAAACTAAGAACATAAAGCCATGTTGCAGAATTGTTTCTTGAACGTTTTTTGGCATTTAACCCCTGAACACTGAAACCCGAAACCTAATAAAAATCCTTACGTTTCAAAGGAACGACTTTCGAGGCCGCCGATATCTGGTTTAAATCATTGACAATTAGCGTTTTTTAAGTTTCATAGGAGCGACTATCAAGGCCTCCGATTCTCGGTCTTAGTTAATATAAAACGAAACTTGGTTTCAGGTGTCAGGTGTCAGGTGTCAGGTGTCAGAAGATTGAAGATTATTAGCACGAGTTTTTGACACCTGAACACTGAAACCTGACACCTAAAAAAACGTTAACTTTCAAAGAAGCGACTATCAAGGCCTCCGATTCTCGGTCTTGGTTAATAAATTAGGAAACTTGGGTTCCAAGTAGCGCGTTGGAGGGTCGATGTCCTCAGCGACCGTTTTTTCAGGGTCATGTGTAGCGGTCGCCGAGGACTGCGACCCTCCAAAGGGCATCCGTAAAATGCGTCAATATTGAGGCTGGAAGACCTTAAGTTTCAAAGAAGCAACTTTCGAGGCCATCCGATTCTCGGTCTCGATTAATATAAGAGGAAACTTTGAACCGTTTTTTGATTAAGAGTAAGATTAAGAGTAAGATTAAAATAATCGTGCATTTAGCC
The DNA here is from genome assembly GCA_021772675.1 of Verrucomicrobiota bacterium. Lineage (GTDB taxonomy): Bacteria > Verrucomicrobiota > Lentisphaeria > JABSQK01 > JAJFLO01 > JAJFLO01. The sequence continues at coordinate 1,383 of JAJFLO010000312.1, forward strand.
TAAAAACCGGTTTAAGTTTCATAGGAGTTCTCTCTGGGAGAACCCGCCATTCGCCTTGATAGATACAAAACGAAACGTGGGGTCAGATGTGTCAGGAGCACACTGGATCGGCTGCAACTGCATCCAAAGAAAACGTTCACGGATTCAGGTATCATTTAGCCTGCTGAATTCACGCGATCCCGTCGCGACAGTGCGTAAATTGCTTAAAACAAGGTCATTATGGAGTTTTGGCGACTACAGGAATAATGCATTATTTCGAAGTCGACAGGTTTTCATAATAGCTTTAGGTTACGCGAGATACGTACTCGCAGTAGAAATCGCGTGAATTAAGCAAGCCAGCTTCATAAAAGAAAAAAATTCGTGTCCATTCGTACAATCGAGTTTGTCCCTTCGCCCGTTGTGACTACAACAGGCTATACCGGGAACAACGGCGAATGGGCAAAAAATAATCCTTTCATGTCCTAATTTTCACCCAGAGGAAGCCAGGCCTGGCTTGAAGGGCGACGACTGGGAGGGCGTCGGACAGGAGTTTCATGGTGAGTCAATTTTACTCATCAGCAAACTCAAAAACATATTTCAGTTGTTATGAAATCTATAAACAATTGTGTATAGTAATATAAAAACCTAAAGGGAAAAACAAAATGCCTATTGTAGAGACTCGTTACGAGCATATAGAACTAGACAAATCTAATGTTCCAATAATTTCGGGAACAACAATGAAAGTGATAGAACTCGTTCTTGAAAAAACGGCTTATGGTTGGAGTCCGGAGGAGTTAAGCATACAACATCCCCATCTGACTCTGGGGCAAATATATTCGGCGTTGGCATACTATTGGGATCATCAGAATGAGCTTGATAAAGATATTGAAAAACGCTTAAAAAAAGTTGATTCACTTCACAAGAGCAGTGCACATTCATCGTTGAAAAACCGCCTCAAAACCAAGGGTTTTATATAATGGCGATCCAACTTTTCATGGATCACCATGTACCTTATTCTATTACAATTGGCCTTCGATTACGAAATGTTGATGTACTTAGGGTTCACAAATGAATAACTTGGATAATTTCGCGCTCAGATTTATGTCAGGTTTGGGCGATCTGAATGGCGAAAAGTAGCAGGAATATTGCAATATTTCAATATTTTTCGTCATTTGGATCGGACGTAGATGACGTGAAGATAAGATGCGAAAAATCCAAGTTATTTATTTGTGAGCCCTTAACAGCATCAGAAAATAACGCAGAAGAATTACCGGACCCGGAACTGCTGAGCCGCGCAAATGAGTTAAAACGCGTTCTCTTCAGCCAGGATGATGACCTGATTGCAGAAGCTGTAAAGAGACAAAAAAAAGGTATTTCGTTTTATGGGGTGATTTATGCTCACCAATTGAGAATTTCTATAGGAACTTGTATTCATGATCTGGAGCTGATTGCAAAGGGAGGAGAAGCACAAGATATTATCAACAGCATTCAATATCTGCCACTTTGATTTTCGAAACAATCACCATGAAGAGCCTGGCGCGGCATATCCGTAACCAAATTTTAACCGCCTTCGCCGGGGTTTTCTAGCGCAACAATAGGCAAAATCAGACTGAAGCCTTTAATCCCAATCTCCTATGTTATGAACTTAGCCGGCTACGCCAGGGCTTTTTCCTGCAAGAGTATAGGTTTCAGGTGTCAGGTGCTAAAGACAATGCTAAAATTTCATAATAAAAATTGACCATTTCAAGGACAATGGAGGAGAATAACTCTGAAATCAACATAAAGTGATTCTCATTTAATTTTAACCCGCCACGGTGTTATCAATACTGAAACCTGAAAACTGTTACCATTTAGCAACTTAGAATACACTACCTATACTATAAATTTAACCGGCTGCGCCGGGGTTTCCTAGCGCAACAATAGGTAAAATCAATCCTGCTCACAAGCGGGACTGTACCCCGATCCTCTTATGCTATAAATTTAATTGCAGCTCGTTCGTAGTCCCGCCTTCAGGCGGAGAGTCTGTATTCAAAATGTGAGTGGTTCCGGGAACGCTTGAGGTTGAGGTCAAAGTAACGCGGTGTTGCCGTTTCACTAATTCGCTATCGCAAATTGCTGTCTCGCTTTACGCTCAGCTCCTGGCTGCGCACATGATATTCATTCGCCGCGGCGAACGATTTACTATTTGCCACTCACATTTTGAATACACACTCAAATCAATGATGCAGGCGATACCAATTCAATCTTTTGTTTTAAAAACTCCGGTGCAAAATCGGCTCCATTTTCCCAGGAAAGAGTATGGCCGACAATCTTGAATTGTTTAAAGTATGAGATGTCTTTCAGGGGTTTAAATATCTCCCCATTAAGCTCATCTGAAAGATCAATTTCGCCTTCTGTAGCATCATTAAAAAAAAGTTGCACTCGATATTCTTTTACATATTTTGCTTTGATGACCCAGGATATCATGAGTTACTCCAATGGTTTTATTTCGTTTAAAGGTTTTTTTCTGAGCGACAATTCCACTCATGTGAAAACTACTTTTTTAGTGGATTTAGGCGAATGTTATACGTCTAAGAATCGAAAAGTGGTCAGAGGGAAGTATGATTGTTGATTCAATAATATAAATTGTACCACGGAATGACCAAGGACGATTTCAAGAAATATAACTGTCTATTTTTCAGCGTGTTATGACGCTTGATTATGAGCGTCTTTGGAGTGCTCAGGCCTAACTGAGCTTTAGAAATTCGCGGAGCGAATAGGGGTTCGGGTTTAACATGCAATTAACATTATCGCTGTTTGCTGATCAGTGAGTGCAGGTTAACGCATCCGTCACTCCGTGACAATGAAAAGCTGTGACAGGTCACAGCACTCCAAAGATTTACTTTGCAAATCAGGTGGCATGCCAAATTTTGATAGTTACAAATAAACGTTAAATCTGTGTACTGTAAATCATTTAATGTTTTTCTTGAAACAGCCCTGCCTTTAACGCAAGACTTAGATAATTCATATCTCTTCTCATATCAATGAGTCATGGTTTTAACTCATATTTGCAATCTAAAATGTAACGTGTTAATATTAATGCATACTCCAAGCATTCGGTATACAAGCGTGAATTCTTTGCCATTAAACCTCGTTCGAAAAGGTCTAACGATCCGCACTACCATGATATTGAGATAATTTTTTGATATGCCCAAGATTCCGGACTTTAGAAAAATATCGATTATCATTCGTAATAAAAACGCCATCATTCATAATTGCCAATGCATGATACAATGCATCGCTAATTTCAGGGTAACCACTTTTAATATGTCCCGTTCGGGCGATCTCTATTGCTTTCATTCGGGTAGCTGTGTTCGGCACAACAATAAATAACACGCCTTCTCCGGCAAGTTGTTCAAAATAGCTTAAATGCTGCTTGATACTTCCAATATTTCCTAAATTCCCGCATAACACCTCAGTGATTTCATCAAGCATGAGACTTGGGGCTAATACTTGAATATTTTCCCTGATTGCATCGTTCAAAATCTTTTTCGCAAGTTTGCTATGATCACGGTTAAATATGTATTCCAGAAACACATTGGCGTCAAGAATATACCGTTCAATCTTCATTTTGTTTCATTGCTCTTAGTTGCCGAATCCTTCGTAATACATCGGTGGGTTCTTCATCCATTGAAATTACAGGCAGGGAATTCAGCTTCTTCAGCAATCGGTTCTGTTTGTTCTCATTTTCAGGCTCTTGAGTATCTGCATGATCCTTAATAGGAACCAGCTGAGCTAACGGTCTGCCTTTCCTTTTAATTGTGATGATATCTTTTTTGTAAAATACTTCATCAACTAATGTCCCAAACTTTTGCCGAACATTCGTTATATCTAATGTTTTATTCATTTGTCATATCCTCCCCTTTTAAACCATATGAGTTATACAAGTCATAGTAGTTTAGAATATAAAATTTTCAAGAAAAAAGGATCTTCAAAAATTTGCTCACGAATTTTCACAGCGCGGCATTCTGCTAGACAGCAGAACCAAATGAACAAAGATTTTGGCCCATCCGCCCACGTTTGTTGTCACTTCGGCGAGACAAGCTGAATCACGCGAATCTTCACGAATAAAACGAAGACAAGAACCGTATTCACCGTTTCGCTCTGCGTAAGTATTTGTTTAGCGTTGGTAGCTCGGGCATTCCTGCCTGAGTAAAGCTTTTTAGCGCAGCCAGGAATGGCCACGTTACCATGCTCGTCCTGCTTACTCAACTGCAAGACACGCTAAACAAATACCCGCGTCACCGTGGATACAAATTCGTACTACTATCAGTAAAAACTTTGTTTTTTGACACGTTTTTAAACTGAAGTGATATCCAAAATATTTTTTATGAATTGCTTATAAATTTTTATTTGAGCGTTGAACATTTCAAGTTTTCTACTCGGTTATTATTGGTGTCTGTCCAGAAATGGCTTATTTGCTTAGCTTGGAGGCTTTACAAGTTACTCGGGGTTGCCGCTACGCTAATTCACTATTGTGAATTGCCGTCTCACTGCGTTCGGCTCCTGCCTGAGCAATAAACCGGGTTAGCAGACAGGAATGTCCGCTTTACTTTTTGCCATTTCTGGACAGACACTATTTAAACGTTTTAGGAAAAGAGTCTGAGAGAGAGTTGTTGCCGCGGCGAATTTCTCTCAGTATGAGCAGCGCGACCTCCTACGTTTTATATCCGTGTCGATCCGTGAAAATCCGTGGTTAAGTTAAATTTTGGTTGTGGCTATGGCGCGCTAAGTGATTCATGGGTAGTTTTTTAAATTTAGGAATTAGCCGTAACACTGATAGTTAGGACGCAAACCTTGCTTGTACTCCAATTTTGTTTTCTCAACTCGTAGTTAATTCATATACGTCAACTTCTTCTTTCCTTGAAGTTTTTGGCATAGACCATAACGTTTGATTAATTTTATCTACAATATTTCCTGTTAACAAAGTTTCGTTACAGGTAGAACATACAATTGCCGGCACATTTTCAAAAACGACATAATGTCCTTTCCATTCCTGAAAATGTTTAATTGATTTTGTGTTCATATCATTGTGACATACTGGACATTCCATATTTATTTCCTCCTTTTTTTAAAATCTGAACACCATTTCTCTATATCTGGTTCATAAGTAGTGACAATCACTCCCTGATGATTGGACTGAACATGTAAAACCCTGCCATTGTTAGTCTTTCCATATATGAGAGCACTTGGAGAATACTTATCACTAGGATAATTTTCAATTATTTCACATACACTGCTATTAATTATTTCTATTATTTCAGCATCAAGAATATGTCTGATTGCCATTTGCTCTTGAGCATGAATAGTATATCTATGAGTTTTATGACTAAAAATTTCTCTTAATTTTTCTAGTTGTATCATAAGTTGTCCTGCTTAGGAGTTGCGCAAAAATAGACTATCCATTTTTCATCTTATCTTCACTGCACATTGTGTCGCTACTTAATCACAATAATCTCGAAATAGATGGCTATTTCTGCGGTCTTGTTCAATCGCATCGTCAAAATCTACCGCAAACCAAAGCGAAAAGATGAATAGTTTATTTTTGCGCAACTCCTTAGGGTTGGCGCAGAAATAAATTGACACTTCCAATGTCATTATATAAGCTAATCAAAATTAAAAAATCTACAAGTTTTAAGTTCTGTAGTGTTTATTCGTACCACTATCCGTAAGAATCTTGTTTTTTAACAAGTTTTTAAATTTAAGTAATAGTTAAAATCTTAATTATAAATTGGTTATAAATTTTTATTTGAGCTTTGAACGTTTCAAGTTTTCTACTCGGTTATTATTTAGTGTCTGTCCAGAAATGGCTTATTTGCTTAGCTCGGAGGCTTTACAAGTTACTCGGGGTTGCCGCTTCGCTAATTCACTATTGTGAATTGCCGTCTCACTGTGTTCGGCTCCTGCCTGAGCAATAAACCGGGTTAGCAGACAGGAATGTCCGCTTTACTTTTTGCCATTTCTGGACAGACACTATTTAAACGTTTTAGGAAAAGAGTTTGAGAGCCGATGCCGCTTGTTAAGCGGGAAAGACGGGCCGCCGAACAGGCAGCAATGAGCATAACGAATGGCAACCTACACGTTTTCAAACGCATTTGTCTCAGCACGAGTCTCGCCATTTTATCTCGTCATGGCTTGAGTGACGGCGGAAGCGACCTGAGCAACGGTGGAGGAGCAGAGCGAATATAGATTTATTTTTCATCCGTACTACTATCTGGAAATTTCTTGTATTTAAAACAAGTTTTGAAATTTCGTTGACACATAAGAGTCTAAAATCAAGTTGGTTATGAAAATTTATTTGAGCCCTGAACTTAACCGGCTTTGCCGGAGTTTTTTTATCACTACGATTGGCAAAATCAATCCTATTCATGAACGGGAGTATTCCAAACCACCGATGCTATAAATTTAATTGCAACTCGTTCGTAGTCCCGCTTTTAAGCGGAAGTTTTCGGAGAGCTTCAGCGAACAATGTTTTTAAACGCTCGCTGAAGCATCGCTGAGACTTCCGCCTAAAGACGGAACTACAAACCAACACACGCTCCTTATTCGAGATATTCTGTAAATTTATATAAGATACGAAATTTCAAAAACTTAGAATACCAATCCCTATACTATGAAATTATCAGATTTTCTGTATAATTATTGTATACAAGTTTTAGGAAAAGAGCCTGAGCAGCGCGATCTACCACGTTTTATATCCGTGTCGATCCGTGAAAATCCGTGGTGTAAGTTAAATTTTGGTTGCGGCCAACGGTCGCGTTAGGTCGTTCCGTGGTAAAAGAATATTATTTTACAGCCATGAAGACAAAACGTAATTACGCAGGTGTACCGTCATTTTTTGGTCGAATCAAGTTACCCAGCTTTCCCGCGATACTATGAAGATCCTAAGACTTCATGTATTCCATCTTCCCGTCTTCCCTTGTCGGTCGAACACCGATAGATACCGATCTCGCGTCCGATTATTTTTTAGCGCATAAACCAAGGGACGAGGGGATATACTTGGCCAATTTATTACGGGTTCACCTATCCCCATTAATTTAACGCTATTGGAAAATACGGGAGATCCCAAGTTCCCAGAAAACTCAATGTGTACATCTGCCATGAACTCAGACCTCGGAATTATCAGGCGAAGCTCACCATAGCACTTCTGCCGATGCGGCTAAGGTGTTTCTCACCACAAATGCTATTGCAACAACCCGGTTTCGGGGCTCAATATCATGACTTTTGCACGCACCATCTACGCTTCGAGTGGTTGCCCAACGACGCAAGGCTCGTTTACAACTGGTTGTTAACCTTTACTGTCCTGTAAAATACACGGTGGGTTTCAATCATTTTTTTCTATCTAAAATTTTATATCCTCCTTCACTGAACTTAGCTTGGCGCCAGAGAAATGCGAGATAGGTGCAATAGGAACAATTTTGGCAATCGGTCGATTACGACGACGAATTTCAATTTTTTCACCAGATTCAATCAAAATCAGAATAATTGACATTTTTCACATAAAAATAAAACTATTTATTACCTGAGTCTTTTTCTTTTATTTGAACAAATTACTTATTATAAATAGTTTATCATTCATTGACGATGATACCCTACACGCTCAATATCGCAATATCTAAGTGAATTCCCACCAATGCAAGATGCAAACGACTTATGTTTATTGGACGTTATAATTAAAGTTCAAGTCATTCAATACTTTAAGCCAATATGCTTTTCCACTAGTCATTTCAATAAGTGTATTAAATGCTTCAAATGGTGTTCCTACAAAACTGGGGTCAAAAATTTTTGTACCCTCTACAGCTCTTACAAAGTCAGGATTGCCTATCAAATTACCTAGTGCTATTTCAACAGAAACGGTATTTTGCAGAATATAACCAATATGATTCCATCCCGCTTTTAATGAAAATGTCAGTTCAGGATTTACAGCCTGCCCAATAAGTATCAATTTAGATGAAGAAGTAACGTTAACAGAATAAACAGCTCCATCTATAATGTCGCTAAGAGTATTAAACGTTTCTAATTCTGTTCCTATAAAACTTGGGTCAAAGATTTTTATACCTTCTATCGCTCTAATAAAATTATCTTCGAGTCCTATAAACGTATTTTGAGGAGATGAATTACTCTGATGAACATTAAATGAAGCTATATTCCACCCTGCATTCAAATCAATGCTTTGAGCGAAAAGATTTGAATCTGAATTAATCGTAATTGCTGCCGTATCCGTTAATCCGCCTGAATCTATAACCTGAATGGTGAGGGTCATCGATCCGACCAAATTAAAACCATTGGGATTTTTCACTTTTAAGACAGCTAATGAGAGATCATAGAAATAATTTGATATCTCAAAATCATCATTCGGATCTCCAGCAGCGATCGAGAAAGTCAACGTTTCATTGGCATCGCCATCTACCGCCTGAATTGTGCCGACTACAGTATTAAACGGACTTGACTCAGGAATGGAAAATGTAGCATCGGAGATTGCTGGGGTGAAGTCATTCAGGTTATTGAGATTAATCGTTATTGTGGCAGGAGTTGCCAGTTGTGGAGAACCATTATCGGTTACCTGCACATCGTAAGTGAAGCTGGTTGTTGTTTCAAAATCTAATGCTGCTGAATTCTCAACCGATATTTGACCTCCAGCCGTGATGTTAAAAACAGAAAGCCCCGTACCTCCGGTTTCGGAAAATGTCAGTGTCTGGCTGCCATCATCGCCGTCGGTGGCGATCAGCGCTGCTCCAACAGGTGTTCCATTACCAGTATTTTCATCAATAGTGCGGGTCTGTGGGGAAAAGCTTGGGGAATCATTAACAGGAGTGATATTGATTGAGAATACTTGATTTGCTAATGTATTGCTGCTGCTATCCAAAAGATCGAATGTGAAACTGTCTGATGTTGTATCACTATCATTATGTGAGTAACTTATTTTCCCGGAGTTAATATCACCTTGTGTAAATGTATTATTTAACTGTAACTCGACCTCATCATTTGTCAGTGTTCCGTTTACAGGCAAACCAGCAGCCAACTTATACGCAATTGCACTAGCAGTCGTGACATTATCAGAAGCACTCAATAATAAAGATGTGATCTGTTGGGTAGCGCCTTCAATAACCGTCAAAGGGTTATTGATTGGAATAGATGGTGGATCACTATCAATTTCATCATCTAAAATGATAATTCCGTGGCTTCCGTTAATAGAAACGGGTAACTTGACATCGACACAATCCAAAACGAGCAACTTTAAGTCTATAGTCTCATTATTCCCATCTAATATTGAATCATTAATTATGGAAACGGAAAAGGACAATGATGTTCCATCGGGTGTTCCTGCAGGAAATGTAACCATCGGTTCGGGGTCTAACGCAACGTAATCGATAGCAGATGACGCTAATCCAGTTAGTTCGTCTATTACCAGTACGGAGACAGAATTTGCCGAGAGGCCTCCTCCGGGGACATCTAATATCAGGCCAATATCAACGGAACCAACAGCTTCTGACACTAATGTACTGGGACTTGTAGACGCAAATCTGACTTCCGGCGGGGCGCCGGCACATCTGACTCTAATGTCCCCGGCAACCTCTGCCCCGGTTGTGCTTCCCACTCTAATATAGTAATCAGTTCCCCCCATGGGGGTAAATGAAAAATCCTCTGCGACAGTGGAATAACAACCAACAAATTCTAAATTGGAGCTGCACGGATCAGACTCTTGTGTCGCAATGGATTGATAAACTGCTATTGCAATATTCGGGTCACTATTTACTGGTTCAACAACCAGACAATTTGAACAGGACGTGAATTCATCTACAGATAATTTCATCCAGACATCATGACTCACAGCGTTAACGCAAGAGCCGTCACGAATACCTCCGGTAGCACCCGTAGTATTAAATGGTATCAGTGCTCCGAGGCTGGTGACTTCTATGGCCGCATCACAATTATCTGCTGCTGGTCCCGCAAAATCGTCTCCCGCAATATTGAGCCAAAATGCCTCAATATGAGAAATCTGTCCAAATCCCTTTTCGACACGCAATATCCAATCACCAGCACTGTTCTCTCCATCAAACTTACTCAAATCGTCACTGTCCAGACTGCCATTTTCAGTCTGAAAACTTCCTCCGTCATTTGGTGTAGCCGGGTTTTCATTTTCAATTGTTGTTGATGCCTCATCGTCAAACGAAGTATAAAAGAATCCGTCTTTATCAATACCCTGAGGAGTGTCAATGAATACATTACTAAAGAGCTCCACATATGTGCCGTTTGGAGAGATCAACGTTACAGTTACAAAATGGCTGTTGTCGCCACGCAATGATATACTCACATCAATATCTGTAATAACTTGTGCATCTGAGGGTGAAATTGTCAAAGGAATGTCAACGGGATTACCTGGGGAAGCACTACCAAGTTCTGTAGCGTTTGTGGAGGTGGCGACAAAAGTGTTTGCGTTGAATGCGAGAGAAAAACCATCAAATGAACCCGTGATGCCATTTATCACCCCATCTCTTGATTTGAGTGACCAGATTCCTGTTGCTTCATCACCATCCAGATTATCTAATAAAGAGGGCGAATTCGGTGTAAACACTCCCCGATGAGGTGCGGAGCCCGAGAGCGCGCCCGCAGCATCACTGTCAAACGTGGTTGCAGACAGGTTCGGCCCCAAGCCGGTGCCGACACCTTTGACGACAAGTGAAAGGGTGTCAGGGGCTACCAGTTGAATTTCCAGTTCGCCAGCGTTGGGATGGGTATATGATACGGTTAAATTTACATCTCGAATAGTGAATTCATCTGTAATATTCAAGTTTGGAAATGGGGGTGGAAACAGGTTTTCCGGAAGTAATGCCAAACTTCCATACCTGGAAAATGTACGAGCCTCTGCACCCTCCGAATGAAATTGGCCTCCATTTGCTGAAACCGGGCCAATAAACAAAACCTGGGGCAAATTCTTTTGGGCATGTTCACCGACTTTAAGACCATTCAAATAAGCGATGTGGCTTGGAAAATCACTGCCAAGATAGATGACCTTAAAATCACCATCGCTCTTCAATCTATAATTAATTTCGTGCCATACATAGGGAATATCACTCGTATTATCCAGACGAAGCATGCACTTGAACATTTCGGCGCCGGAGTCTTGTGTATTAATACGCATCCGGTGTTTCCAGGTCCATGTTACCTCATCAACCGGATTCATTAGTGAAAGGGCAGGTGTTATACCATCACCCTCTCCGCCAATCTCTGCTTCCGGAGCGGCGATGCACAGATGAGCAGCCCCGAGAAAGCCAATGGTAAAAACATTGTCTGGAACTGGAGTAAACCCATTACTGAATCCGTCATTTATGAGAGAGGAACATAACGCCTCACCCTCCGAATTAAAGATTGCTGCTGGTTGGAAATAGATGTAACCTCGGTATTCTCTTTTCCCAATAAATGTCCCCCAGTCATCAGTGTCGGGAAACGTCGGCGTCGGATTATCAACCAAATCGAGAGATTGTACGGTATCTCTGATCCGGTCAAGACTAAGATATTTGGGTGACGCCAGCGCAATATTTGCAGCGACTCCGTTGGCGTCATCATAATCCTGATCATTCTCATTCCAATCCGAATCAGGTATCTCATTTATAAATGATACGATTCGCGCACTTTGGCCGACTACCAGAGTAATAAAGTCCTGGTCTGCTCCGTCTGTGACAGTCAGTGTGTAGGTCTTCGCTTCGTCGCCTACGGTGATGTCTACAGATGTACGGTTCGACGAACCTGAGGCGAAAACAGTATCACCGTCGCCAGGGGTTAGTGTCCAGTCGGCATTGATATTGGCGGGGGTTAAGGTGACCGTAAAAGTACGGTTGACAGGATCACTGAATGCACATAACCCTCCGACCTGGACCAGCTCGTTATCATCGATAACTACATCTGAAAACCCGTTAGAAACAAACCCGAACATGATTGTTATCAAAAGTATTAACGCTAACGGAATAGTTCGTAAGTAGATATGATTTTTCAGGTGACTTGCAGACGATTTGTGAGTTATCATTATATTTCTCCTATATTTGAGGTTACGGTTAGTGAATCGATTATGTGGATAGAACATGTGGAGTGTGTATTCAAAATGTGAGTGGCAAATAGTAAACCGGCCATTCCTGGCTGAATCTAATGTGCGCAGCCAGGAATGACCGCGTTACTATTACCTCAATTCAAGAGTTCCCAGACTCACTCACATTTTAAATACACACTCGAACATTTGAAATAGTGCAATAGTCATCGTTCTGCTGGACAGAAAATTGATGGTTTATTTTTAAAAAAGTAAAAAAGTACGGTGTAGGTATTGACGTTTGTGTTAAGACTAAGGGCGCTCAATGGCATTCGCTTAAGCACTTTTTCCTCGTTCTCGTCCTTCGTTCTCGTAATCGATTGTTTTTTTCGAGGACGAGAGGGAATACGAGGACGAAAATAAGCTAAAATCCTTAAACGAATGCCATTGAGAGGCAGCAATTATGGGTGAATGTTTTTCGGGCATTAAATTCGTGAAAAGCGCATAATTTTTTCGTACAGTTTCTAACAAATAAGGCTTTGATTTATCTACAAATCACACGTTGAATTACTGAGCGTTAAAATCCATTGACAAT
>JAJFLO010000313.1 GCA_021772675.1 Verrucomicrobiota bacterium
CCATACACTTTTGTCTGACTAGCTCGGACAATTAACGTCGATCAGTTTCCCGATTCAATACCCTATATCCAAGGCCCGGACTTGTTCAACAAGGATTTGATCTCACGAAAAGAAGTAAGATCAAATCTAGATATGTTCTGCAAATCAGCGATGGCTAATACTTTTGTTTTCTGGATCCTCTAATCTTAACTAATGCTGAAAAGTTAAGATTCGCGATTTCCACACAGAAATGTCAAAGGTCTTGATTTGAATGAAGCTGGTTAACCGTTATGCGATGTAAAAAAACATGAACGCTAAGATCACCAACCATAAAATCACCATGGTGATTTTATCACTGTTGTGAATCGTTTAGTTACTATTTTCCTTGATATTGTTTCGGATCCGAAAAACATCCTTGTCTTGTTGTACCCAATAATCCATACTCATACCTATAAAGCCAATATCGATCTTGTTAATTGCTGAAACGTTGTGGACAAATACAAACTGATGGTTATTGACATCAGCATTTATCGAATTACTAAATCTTTTGAAATCATCTTGGTTATACAGAATTCCGCTGATACCTGAATAACCCGAGTCGGGCTCATGAAAAATACTGGTCGAAACTTCCGATTCATTTTTATTGAGAACAGACGGTCGCAATGAGCGACCGACATCAACAGATCTCATACCATCACGATCAAATGCCCAATACTCCCCTCCTATCGGGTAAACTGCATTGAGCACTCCTGGGATATAATATTCGTCCAGCCTGGTCTCGGGAATCAATATTGGACATAACGCAATTACATACGGTATTTTGGGATCAATTTTGCCATCCTGGAGGAACTTGAGATACTGCATAACTTTTGCGTCTATCGCGGTGGTAAATCGAAGTAATTCGATTCTTTCTCGTTCCAGCCCATCTTTTACTGAGTGCAATCTACCCTCCGCCGGCGGTGGATCTGAAATCCTACCAACATAATCCGGCGACTCATCATTACCGGGTCCGCAAACCACATCTTCAACATAAATCTTCTTTCCATCCTTTTCGCAAATGAGATCTGGACCATCATTATTACTATGCAAATGGAATCCTTGCGCATTAAGAAAGGATGCGACCTTAAGTTCCCACCATCGACTGCAAAAATTAAGCGGAAACTGTTTTACAAAATGAGAATCATTCAAACCAAGTCCATAATACCATTCCCAAGTTTCTTGAATCCACTGTCTAACTTGTCTAACTTGAGAGTCTCCTGCGTTATCACGGACATGACCATACCATGGGTCACATTTTAAAGTTGGCTCAAATGCAAATAAATCAGGGGGCTTGTCTGTTTTCAATTTTTTGTTAATGAGTTATTTTATAATTATGGGATGATCAGTTTGTGGGTCGCCCTGACTTTTTCCACAACCTCATTGAACACTTCCTCTTCCCCTGTCTTCAACTGCCGATCACGTGTGTCCATGATTAGTGAACCGTGCACATCAACGCTCGTGAACTCCATGTCAGGTTGATACTGTTTATGCTCCTCAAGCTCATTGTTGTGAGCTGCGAGAAATTCATCGGCATACACGTCTTTTCTTCCTTGCATTATTTCCTCCGCTTATTTGGCGATAATGGGGTCTGTTTCGTGCTACTTTGGCCCCATAATAACCCAATAATCGCCAAATTTCCAATATGCCGCGAAATTTCTGAAATTATTATTTTTCTATTGTTGTTTTCACAAAGCATACCCTCTTTTTCATGCTACCTGTATTGGAATACAAATGCTAACTTTTGTATAAAAGTTGGGATTAAAACGTGAAGCAGTTTGGCCGGACAAGAAAAAGCCCTCAACACCGAAGTGAAGAGGGCTTTAATTTCAAATTATACAGATTGGCCGTTATGCGACGTCAATGGATGCTTAAGCCTATATCTTAATATCTTCCTATGTTTTTCATTATGAATGTAAGTATTTATTGCATCCATTGCCTCGGTCATTATGTTTTTTCGAAAACTATAAGTATTACATCTCCACAATGCTGTTACAATTGACTGCAAAATTTCTTCATGGAAATCATCACGCTTTTCAAGTTTTCGCAATAGGTCGGAGAAAAAGTTCCCTATTCTGTCACGCTTGGTGGGTAGATGTTGGGCAGAAAAACCCAAACTGGTGATCGATCGTAACATTAGTTTTTCAAAGCCTTTATTGTTGTTACAGTGAAGAGTCTGGCTCATAAGGCATAGAGAAACTTCGGCAGACGTTGCTGGGTCAACTAGATAGAGCTCCCTAAAAGAACAAAAAGCTTCGGTAATTTTCGATAACTCGTCTGTACACTGATAAACTTCAAGCAATTCGAGCAATTTCTTAGCATGTTGTGACTGGCCAAGTATTGGCGCCATACGTGTGATGCCTGTGACATTGCCCAACTCACAAGCATCTCTAAAGGCATTGTCATCGAATGGATGTGCCGGTGAAATCTCTCGCGTTTCTTTGGAGTAGGAGCATCGAAAGCAATTAAGGTCATAATCAATCAATTTCTCATCATCTTCACATACTACAAGTATTATCCTTTCAGCAGCGATTGTGGATGTTAAACCTGCAGAATTGCAGCCGCCAACAACTACATCATCGAGATTCTTAATTACTCCTTTTGGATAAACGTTTTCTAGTTCCAGCACAAGATTTTGTATCCAATTATCTGATTTCCCACCTTTTAATAGGCCAGTTGCTCTAATTTCTTTGTTTGATTTTATATCTCTTCCGAATATGATGATATTGCAAAAACAACGCGGGATGTCGAACTTATTTATAAGTATATTCGCTATATCTCCGATTTTGGTACATTGAGTTCCTTCAACTACGTAAATCGACTTACCAATACTAAGTAATTCATGAATTTGGTCGTTGATCCTTTCCAGAAATTCGTTACTGACTAAAGATTCAATTAATCTGGAGTTACCCCGAGGCGCAGCAGGACTTTGCGTTTCGCGCCACGCTGTATGTTGCGTCACTGCTGTAACTACTTCACGAATCCCTTCTGAATAGTTTTTTTCCAAATCTGCGTATTTTTTATCTCGCAAGAGCAACGGAATCGAGCAGGAACCGGCCTTTAGTGGTAGAATGACAACATTTCGCGTCGTTGCTTCAACTCCTATTTGGGGATACCATTCCTTCTCAACCCAGGCGGAATTCACAGCGTGGTCGGTCAATAGCACAGCAACGAAATCGGCCTCTTTAAGTCCGTCCTGGATGCCTTTAATTATCGAGTCGCCAACAACGATTTCCGATTCATCGAACCAGACGTTGATGTTCTCAATCTTGAGATCCTTTACAATCCTCCGAGCTAGCGGTTTGTCTTTGCTACTATGCGACAAGAATACGGATGCCATCACTTAATACCTGTTCCCATTCGTTCTATTATCAATATAAATAATGATCAGAAATATAGCACATACACTTCATATTTAGACCGGAACATAGCGTGTTTGTTCCAGTAAACTCGTAAGCGTCTTGACATGTAACTACACGAAAGGTATCTTTCGTCTACTTAGATGTCAACTGATCAGCACGGATAGTGTTATCCAAGAAATCTATCGTGGATGGATAGAGGCTTTGTGATGCTGAAACAGTATTGGCAATAGTGTTTCACGTAATCGCCCCTATCCCGCCATTTTCCCGCTAAATTATCTAAAAAAAGCCCTTGAACCTCTATTCGTGTAACATTACTTCTAAGAGAAATGTTACAGAGACATGATGGGACACGAATGCTAACTTTTATAAAAAAGCTAAGATTTATCGCCAAACATCAGGGACAATCCTTATTTATTCCCAATTTTGACAGCCCCGCCACGACCAAAAACAATAGCAGTCAGCGCAATTAAAAAGGCACCAATTACGTAGAAAAATTCTCTGTTTTGATATATCGCTTCAATAATTTCAGGATTCATGATTTAGCACTCTTTGTTTTATGATTCTCCAAAGCCTCGAAAAGTGGCTTAAGGTCAAACTCGTTTGTATTTGCTTCTCGTAAAATTATTTTCAATAGTCCTTTTTTGCATATTTTTCGAGCAAGTCTTCTGGTGGTTTTATCTGAGACCCCCATTTGTTTTGCTAATTTTTTATATCCTGGATGCGGATTTTCTTCCGTCCATTTGAATCCCATTAAGTGTATCACAAACATCGCCTCTCTGTAATTCAAAGATTCGGGCTCTAATTCATGATAGTGTTTAAGGAAATCGGTTACAATGGGAACATGGCCTCCATCAGCCAATAGTGGTGACCATTTAGCAGAAACCTTGTAGTCTATCTTTTTATCAGATTTCATATTTTTTCCTTTCAATTTATGGATACAAATATCAATGGATTTCTACATTACAATTTGGAAAAAATACGGGTGCCCCTGCTTATTAATCATAGTCTGCTTATTCTCTTATGCTTATTGATCGTTTTCCTCTTGTTAGGTGGACAAAAACGGGGAGGCAGGTATAGACATATTTGCGCTGCTATGTGGTCATTTTTGGGGTGGACAAAAATTTATTTGAACTTTTTTATAAATTTAGGAATTTTCCACAATCGTTTTACATATCCGGACTGCATTAGGAACAAAATAACGGCATTTTATATCAGAGAATTTTGTAAAAAATGCTAATTTTTGTATATTAGTTAAGATTGGAGGATCCGAGAATAAAAAGAAGGTAACGGATGAGTGGTTACGCTTTTTGACAATATCCGCAACTACAACAGAGGATTTTCCACCTTAAGCTCACTAAAACGGGAAAAATCGCGGTCTGCAGACCAAAGACAGTCAACTCCATGCTCAAGGCATATGGCTGAAATTCGGGCATCGTGAATTTGAGGGCCAATAATTTTTGATGTTACAATCGTTCTACGCAATGTTTTCCAATAATTTTGCGTCTCCATAAGCAAATGAGCGGTCGGTGATTCTAACCATGAATCTATTTGGGATAGAGCTTTATTCGAAGAAGTGGGTGGTTTGAAAATTTTGGGATGACTTACAATAGAGTAAAATTCATGAATGCATGGCCAAGGAATCCCCCAAGACGCACTTCCCTCAGCCAATTCACGAACTTTGGCATTTGCCTGTTTATGAAATTCGGAATCTTTCCGATGGGCATAGACCAAAATATTCGTATCTACGGCTATCATCCACCACGACCTTCATAGATTTTTTCTCGAATAGAACTCCAATCATGGCCTGAGATGCCAGATTGTAAACCAGACCCGTCAACGGCGGCATCACGTAGTTTGAACGGGGTGCTCCGGCTTTTTTTTGAAGAGAGTAAATCTCTCAAGGCCTGCACAATAATTTCTTTCATTGTGACAGATTGAGAAGTCGACAAGTTCTTCAATTCACGAAAAAGAGAATCAGGTATATTTATGGTTGTCTTCATATATATTACCATATCATACAATATAGAAGAATGTCAAGAAAAAAATGTTCGGAACTTCCCCTACCCTCTTTTCCATACCACCCACCTGGCTCTAATCTTAACTAATGCTGAAAAGTTAAGATTGGCCAACGCCAATCAATAACCCCCGACACCGAAGTGGGGATGGCATTAATTTGTGACCTACACAGCGAAAGGGCAGCACAGGTTAGCATTGCTGTCACGCGCGCTTTTGTACGCCTGCGTGAGATGATTGGCACGCATGAGGATTTAGCCAGAAAGGTACAGAAACACGATCAACAAATTACATCTTTGTACCGTCACGTAGAGAAATTACTCAGATTGCCGGAGCCTAAAAAAAATCCAATGGGATTTATTCACCCCAAAGACGGGAAAAAGTAAACCCCTCCCCCACTTATTACCTGTTATGTTAATAGGTAAACGTCCGTTTATGTGTTAACAGAGGTAGATTTTTCATTGATAAAACCCCCTTTTTTGGCACACATTGGGAGTTTTTGCACAACTGGAAATCTTCATGCCACTGGCACACTGAAAACTAATTAATTGTGGGGATTTTAAAATTCTTCTTGTTCTTCTTATTCCTATTATTCTGTCCCTTCATTTTCTTTCCTAAACATTCAAAAAAAAACTTTTCTTTGTTTTCTTTCCTTATCTA
>JAJFLO010000314.1 GCA_021772675.1 Verrucomicrobiota bacterium
TCCTGGCTGAATCATATGTGCGCAGTCAGGAATGACCGCGTTACTTTGACCTCAACCTCAAGCATCCCCGGAACCACTCACATTTTGAATACGGACTCCTTCGCGGAGGCTTTCTTTAAATGCATTTGCTTCGTTAGTAAGAAGTTGCAGTAGTCACTACAGCTAAAGACTTACTGCCTCGCAACTACATTCAAAGAAAACCTTCACGGATTCAGGTGTTTGATTAATATAATTTAAATCTTTTCAATATCCATTCGCCTGAATTATTCACAATCAGAATGCGGAAGGAATATTTATTCATATCTGAAAATTATCTTCTCCCCATTCGCTGTGGAAACAATGTTAATAGCGATTCGTTTAAACTATTTGATGCCACTCAGACTATTCGCCGTCATCGTGTTCGCGCATTGATGATTTGTTATTTTTGAAGAAAGAGAGAATTTCTTACCACGGAATTTTCACTGAGTACCACGGATCGTTTTTAGATAGATGTCGTTTTTCCGTGTTCTTCAGTGCTACTATCCGTCAAATTCTTGTTTTCTCAGCATGGTTTGCGTCCTAACCATCATTGGCACAGCTAATTAGTAAATTAAAAAAGTTGCGCATCCGCCGTCGCTACCTAAGCGACGGCGGATGCGCCAAAATCTTTGTTCTTTTGGTTCTGCTGTATATCAGAATGCCGCGTTATGGAGTTCTGTGGTGAAAATAAATCGATGCAGGTTAGAATCCCAAAGTTCTGGATATTGAAAAATAGACTATTTACATAGTTCAGTTCATGGTCTATAATATATATATGATTAAGATCAATATACATGAGGCAAAAACGCATTTATCTAAATATCTGGATAAACTTGGTAAATGCGGTGTAATTATCTTGTGCAAGCGAAACATACCAATCGCGGAAGTCAGGCCGATTGATATGCCGATTTCAACACCTCGTCCAATAGGTCTTGAAAAGGGCTGTTTCAACGTTGGATCTTCATTTTTCGAGCCGCTTCCGGAAGATTTACTGGAGGCATTTAGCAATCCGCAATAGTCACTATGAGGTTACTTCTTGATACTTGTACATTTCTTTGGTATTGCATTGACAGTCAACAACTATCAATGCGTGCAAGGGAATTCATTGCTTCTCCCGAGAACGAATTATTCCTGAGCTCAGTTTCATCCTGGGAGATTTCCGTAAAGTGCAATCTCAAACGGCTGGACCTGCCTGAACCGCCTGAATCTTATATACCTAATATTCGCAATGCTCATCAGATCAAATCTCTTTCATTGGATGAAGAAGCCACATTGTATCTATCAAAACTACCTGACTATCATAAAGACCCTTTTGATCGAATGCTGGTCTGCCAAAGCATTGTTTCAGGCATGCAGATAGTCACACCAGATCGTGCAATATCTCAATATCCAATAAAGACACTTTGGTAATTATAACCCAACACGAAATCCTAAATAGGTTGAATGGAGAATCCATTTATAAAATAGATCCCTTATCTTGATTTGGGTCGCTTTTCGGAATTAAAGAATTTAGAAATTTTTAAAAAAGTTCATGCTAGTTTCGACACGGTGGCATGGCATAACCGACTTGACTTTGATCCAGAATTTCTTACCACGGAATTTCCTAGCGCGGCATTCTGCTCCAAAAGAACAAAGATTTTGGCCCATCCGCCGTCGCTTAGGTAGCTTCCGCCTTCGCTTAAGCTATGGCGAGATAAAATGGCGAGACAAGCTGAATCACGCGAATCTTCACGAATAGAACGAAGACAAGAACCGTATCCATGGTTTCGCTCCGCGTAACTGTGGGTACAAATCCGTGAAGATTCGTACTACTATCAGTAAAAACTTTGTTTTTTTTGACAAGTTTTTAAACTGAAGTAATATCCAAAATATTTTTTATGAATTGGTTATGACACAGAAATGAAGTTCCGGACTTTCACATGGTTAGAGTTGAAAAGTTTCAGGAAAAGAGTCTGAGAGAGAGTTCTCCGCGGCGAATTTCTCTCAGTATGAGCAGCGCGATCTACTACGTTTTGTATCCGTGTCGATCCGTGAAAATCCGTGGTGAAAATTTGGTTGCGGCCAACGGCTGCGCTAGGTGATTCGTGGGCAGCATTTTTAATTTTGTAATCAGCTGTAACACTGATTTAGTAATCAGTTCTGGATGATATGGAAATTCAAAACTGGAAAAAGATCATTTCGTAGTTGCCGATGAGAAATAATGACTGAATGTAAAACCCCAGGCGCCGTCGCTCGGGTGCCATCGGCCAGAATTTCTACTCCTTAAAATTAAAGTCAGGTACACTATTTTGGACTTTAATCCAATATCCTTCACCGGGATTTAATTGGAGTAATGTATTTAATGAATCAGGTAAATTGGGATCAAAGTTTTTATTTTTGCCGACAACTTTAATGAGTTCACTACTATCAATCAGTTCATCCAATGCAGTCCTGATATTAGTAGTAGATTGTACTATGAAGCCGACATTATTCCAGCCCGCCTGCAACGGAACAGATGTCGTCGCAGCGGTAATGATTGTCCCATCAATATCAAGTGTAAACTCCGTCGATGAAGCCTTGATCTTGACCCAATACCCTTTACCATCGGCAAACGTCAGTAATGTGTTAACTGAATCATTTGCTTCAGGGTCAAACTCTGAACCTTCACCAACAATTTTATCGACAGCTGTAATTACCGTAGAAAATATTGAACGGATTAAGGGATTCTGTGGTTGAATAGTTAATGAGATGTGGTTCCAACCGGGTACGAATGCAATAGATTGTGTTGTATCCGGAACTGCGGTAACGAAAATGGTAAACTTTTGCTTATTAATAAATCCTTTCGGCGAATCCGTGACAATCAATTCCACATTATGATTACCAATTTCAGATACACCTGGCTTATCGGTCTCAGAGGTCAGAGATCCTGTGCCGTTATTATTATTGTTAAATTGAAGCCAACTTGGCAGAGTCGGGGCTGTTAATGATAGAGTATCCAATCCGTCGGCATCTGTTGTAGTTATATTATAGGTATAGGTAAACCCGGAAGTTATATTCTCAATGGGTGTGCTGGTAAACGTTGGCGTATTATTTAACAAACCACCCTTTTCTGCCTCTCGACCCGAATTCCCAGTTTGTTCACCTTTAACTGTAACTGTAAGCAAAGAAAAATCGCCTTGGAAACCATTAGCAGAATCACCATCCGTATCTGTGCCACTGCTTAAGTAAGGAGAAAAATCCACTTTGCCACTCATCATCAGATCAATTGCATCCTCATCACTTGATCCCCACCAATTTCCCGATGCATTAATCGTGGCACCCGTTGTACCAGAAACGATTCCCATATCGTTGGCCAAAAAATTATTAGAGAATTCAACGGTAGCACCTGCATTTAAAAAACCAAAACCCGGACGGTCAAGGTCATAGAATGATGCGCTCGCTTCAAATCCCGTTATTTTATTGCCTGATACATTAACGTTCGCCGAATCCGGCATAGCACCAAAATCATCAACAGTGATAAAAAAAATACCGGAGATTTTGACTGCTGCAGAGCCTAAGGAGACAACGTCGTTGCCATTCATGATATTACCATGAATGTTTACATTCTTAATACCACCGTTTAATGTAATTGCAAACGCTGTCTCTGAGGAAGTATCTGTCGTTAAAGTTCCTGACAAATTAAATGTGTTTTCATTGATGTTCAACGGACCATGCTGATTATCAATCTGGTTTATGAAAATCGCTTCAATAATCGCTTCAAATGTACCTTGTTCTTCGAGTACGGTCGGGTTATTACCAAGAGTTCGTGTATTCACGTCCTGATTAAATACATTTGATTCAATTGTTATCCCTTGCGCCCCAAGTGTTGCATTTAAAGCCAAAATTCTGAACCAGATGGATTGGGCAATAGCATTGGTAAACGTATTCCCACGTATGATAAGATTATCAACATCTAATGAAGAATTGAATGTGTTAATATAGATATCTCGTTTATTTCCCTCGAAAACCGAATTTTCGATAACAGCATCACTAATTTCATTTGCAAAAATTCCCTCGAAGTTATTATTGGCAAAAATACAATTATTCACATGCAAGTTTTGCAAATTACCCGAATCTCCCGCTATGATTTGAATGATTCCTCCATTGTTACTGGTAAATGTACAGTTTATTATACTGAGTCCGTTTGTAAATGAACCTTTTCGTAAATGAATTCCTTGCCCAGAGTTATTGTGAAAAACACTATCGCTAACTTGCATATTCGTAACAGTTGTGCCCTCTTCAATTTTAATCGCGTCTCCGCCACCATTTTCAATCCTCACATTCTCAATTTGTAGATTATTGATCGTTTGTCCCGGCAGGTTAACCAAAATTCCAGTTGCTGATGAGTTGATAATAGTACCAGTAGTTCCGGCCCCTTGAATTAACACCGATTTATTTACCGTTATGTTCGATTCTGTGTATGTTCCGGCAGCAACAGCGATTGTGTCACCGGCATTCGCCATTATAATTGCGGTATTTATTGATGTAATTGGACCTGACGTAGAAACATTGATGGTGTCAGCGATTCCCGCGATTGAGCAAATAAACCAGAAAATTATTATAAAAGAGATGCGATGATAAACCATAAATAGTACTCCGATTAATCTTGAGGGTAAAAATATATGATATTCGTCAAAATTGCCGAATAATGAAAAGACACTTACTTATTTAATATTCAATGATAGAAATAAAAATTATTTATATAGTGTCTGTCCAAAAATGGCTTATTTACTTGGCTTGAAGGCTTTACAAGTAACTCGGGCATTCCTGCCTGAGCAATAAACTGAGTTAGCAGACAGGAATGTCCGCTTTACTTTTTGCCATTTCTGGATAGATTCTATATAAGACCTAACCTGCAAAAAGGTCAGGATTTATGTAACCTAATAATACGACAGAATAATGGTTTACTTACAACGCAAA
The DNA here is from genome assembly GCA_021772675.1 of Verrucomicrobiota bacterium. Taxonomy (GTDB): domain Bacteria; phylum Verrucomicrobiota; class Lentisphaeria; order JABSQK01; family JAJFLO01; genus JAJFLO01. Next base: position 4,957 of record JAJFLO010000314.1, read on the forward strand.
ATGCCTAGATCAAAGAATTTTAGCTAATTAGCTTCAGATATTTTATTTACTTGCCTGACATATTCAGCAACTTGCGCATTGGCGGGATTTTTTTTGAGGATTTCCTTAAACTGAAAAACAGCTTCTTCATATCTTCCTTCAGAAGCAAAAACGAGTCCCAGATATCTTTTCGTTTCCATGTCATCAGGTTTCAATTCCAGGGAAACGGAAAAGCATTTTATTGCTTCTTCATTCATGGAAGCGAAAGAGTAGGCAAGACCCAGGTTGGCATAAACAAACGCGTCCATGGAATTTAGCTTTAATGATTTCTTAAAACTCTTAATGGACTCTTCAAATCGTTTTTGATGAACAAGAATTTGTCCATAATTATTGTGTACCAATGCATTGTCAGGAAACTTTATTAAGGCTTGTTGCGCTAATTCCATAGCATCCTTTATCCGTCCCAAACTATATAAAAGAGAAACCAGATTATTATAGGCACGAGCATAGTCGGGATTTAATTCGATGGCACTTTTATAAGCTGCAATGGCTTCCTCGTAATTTCCGTCGGTATCCTTCAGGTAACCATAGTGAAATTGTGCTTCAGCATCATTTTTCAATAAACGAGCAGACGTTTCGGCAAAACGTGCCGCTTCTTTTGTTTTCCCTGCCCATATCAACACTCTAGCTAAGGTTTTTTTAGCATGGGCATGGGCGTTTTCATCAATCTCTTTTTCTACCTTTAACACAACGTTTTTAATTTTTGCATCACCCCAACTTGCATTCGGCCTGACAATTGCTTTTTTGGTGAGTAAATTAAATAATTCCAATCCTAAAAGTTGATTCACTTGAATTCTAGGATGAACATGATCTAAAAAATATTCTTCCCCCAAGATTGTGTGCCCGTACTCTCGCATACACATTGATTCGAGGATCTGTGTAAGGGGAATCATATTCACATTGTTTTTCGATGCGATTTCTTGAACAATATTTCCCATAGGGGTTAGCGCCCGCAACGGGCAAATATCTTCATCTACAGCTTGTAAAAAGTTTTTTTTCGCATGATTATACTGCCCCTTTGCAAAAAGAACCCGCCCCTTCTCATAATATGTCAACGCATATCGATTATCACTTTCGATTAATTTATTTAATCGTTGAACAATGTCATCGAATTTTCGCCTGTCGATGTCTAATGAAATCGATGTAAGTTCTTTGTCATAGGTAATCTTTTCTTCCTTTGACATCTCATACTTATGTTGGCTTTTAAAGGGGCTGAAATCCTTGGCATTGACCGGAGGAGATACGAAAACAATTTCAGCATTTTTTGATTTAGCCAATTCTGTCATTCTATTTAGATTAAACTTGTAATGAGCTAATATTTTATTTTTTTTAGCGTCATCACGAGAATAAGCATCAGGCCCCACTGAATTATCGAGCAGCGTGGTCACTTCACTCTCCAACTCACGGGTTTGATTTGCTTTTGTGTTGCTTTTCTTTGAGGTAAGCTTTTTTTCAATATCGTAAAAAAAGGAATAGATTCTAAAATTTCCAAGAATGAGTTTTAATCGAGTAACAGCTTTGGGTTCGTCAATGATCGCACTATAAGTTCTGCTTTCAAGAAATTCATTATGTCCTGAATAGACAATAAACATATCCGGTTCATATTGAATCAATTCTTCCATCAGAGAAGCGACGCGATAGCTAGCGTATGACACGCCGCCAGCATTGATGATTTCCCAGTTCCGTTCCGGATTAGCTGCATGAACAAATGCCCGGAGCCATCCTGAAAATGACGTGCTGTCAAAATAAGGCCTGCCGTAAGTCGTCGACCCGCCAAGAGTAAAAATCCGATACGTGTTTTTGGCCTTTTTTGCTGGAAAACTTTGCTGATTGAAGTAAGTCAATTTATTTTGAGCCGTCTGATATATTCCTTTTTCTTGGTCCAAAATAAATAAAGGAAATCCGGATTGGAAACCGACGTAGGGATCATCAGCTAAAAAGGCTTGATACCCGGTAAGAGATAGTAAAACTTCTATTATAAAAAAAACTCCTACAATAGTTATTAAACTAAAAGTGAGTTTTTTTTGAAGGGATAGTTTTCCCTTTTGAAACTCTTGCTTGTGCATCAATTTTTGTTACTTTGCTTTAGTTTTTTAACCAATTTGAAGCCTAATTCTACTTTGTCAACTTAACCTGATTAACTCATCCGGCTTCTACTGCGTGCGCATATCTCTCTTCATATAAGCGAGTTATGAAGAACCAAAAGACTTAATATAGTTTCCACCCACCACGGCGCGTTATAAACCACGGCGAATTTTCAACACGATTCCTGCACGCGAACAATATTCATAACTCATTGATTTTACACGATCTAATAACTCTCATCACAAAACTTTATGAATTATTCAGGTTAGTACGGCGGCGATGTCTATTTTGCTTTCATTTCAAAACGTAAAATCAATCATTCACTGGCATACCGAATTTTTAGTGAAAACTCCAATAATTCCACAATTCAACGATCGTATCATTCTTGCTGATTACTGAAACTTTATAGTGTAAGTTATGACTTTGATCCTGCTTTACGTTAGCGCGTGAGCGCACAAGAACTGAAAAATTATTCAAATTATTTTGTGCGTATTTTTCGCCAGAATGCGGCAATGACCAATACATAAGGGCTGTATTTAATTTTTCTGCAGTAATTTTAGTATCTCTCAATGAAATCGCCTTGGATAACTGACCTGAGGTAATCTGCATCCCCTTCTCCCACTCCTTATCTTTAGAAAATTCAGATAGTAGCCATGTATAGACCTGTGGTCCAGTTTCGGATGATCGATATCGATAATACATACACGGTTTATATATGTTTATCCATAAATTTGATCGCTCTTTTGTCCAATTCTCATTTACCACAACATACTTTGTTTCAGAATGGATTTTCCAGGAAATTAAAAAGAAAAAAATCCCGATACATATAATGAAAATCTTAAATCCCTTTTTCGAAAATAAATTTTTCTTACAATTCAAATAAATTTGGCTGCTGACCTTCATCCATCGTTTTTTTCTTTTTATTTGCTAATTTTGGCTGATGACTGACTTCATCGATTGCGTTACCTTGAAGATTATCCAAGACCTCATTCGCCCGGTCTAACACTGATTGTGGCAACCCAGCTAATCTGGCAACATGGATACCGTAGCTTTTGTCGGCTGCCCCTGGTAAAATTTTTCTTAAAAATTTGATTGTGTCACCCGACTCCTTTACAGCAACATTATAATTTTTTATCCCAGGAAATGTTATGGAAAGTTCGGTCAATTCATGATAATGCGTTGCAAATAACGTTCTCGATTTTATTTTATGATTGTTGTGAATAAACTCTGCGATTGCCCAAGCAATACTTAGTCCATCAAATGTACTGGTTCCGCGCCCCACTTCATCCAGAATAATTAGGCTGTTTGGTGTAGCATTATTCAGAATATTCGCCGTTTCCAGCATCTCGACCATGAATGTACTTTGCCCCTTAGATAAATCATCTGCAGCCCCGATACGCGTGAAGATGCGGTCAACAATACCAATTGTTGCTGATTCGGCAGGAATAAAACTGCCCATTTGTGCCATGAGTACCAATAATGCAACTTGTCGGATGTAAGTTGATTTCCCGGCCATGTTCGGCCCGGTTATAATGAGAATTTGATTTTCCAAATTGTTTATATATGAATTATTAGGCACGAATAATTCGTCGGTCATCAAATGATCAATTACTGGATGGCGGCCCTCCTTTATATCGACAACTAAATCGGCAACTATTATCGGTCGTTTATAGTTATTTTCCAGCGCAACGTGTGCCAGAGTTGAAACCGCATCCAATACTGCTATTGCGTTTGCCATAGTCTGAAATAACGCTGTTTGAGCAATAACCTCTGAACGCACCTCCTGAAAGATTTCATATTCAAGGGATTTGGCCTTATCTTCCGCCCCGAGTATCTTATTTTCAACCTCTTTTAGTTCAGAGGTGATGAAGCGCTCTGCATTAACCAATGTCTGTTTTCTGGTATAATGCTCTGGAACAAGATCCAAATTGCGATTGCTCACTTCGATGTAATAGCCAAACACTTTGTTGAATCTTACTTTAATTGATTTAATTCCGGTTTTTTCCTGTTCCTCCAGTTGAAGTTTAGCAATCCAACCCTTTCCTTCTTTTGATCCCAGTCGAAATTCATCTAGATGTGTGTTATATCCATCGTTAATCATTCCACCTTCTTTTATCGTCAAAGGCGGCTCTTCAACGATTGCTTTTTCAATTAGCTTGACCAACTTGGGAAATTCGAACATTTTTTCAAAAACAGCACCCAGGATTTTGACATTTTTATTAAGTGAGACAATTGCTTTAACGCCCGGAATCATATTTAAAGCCCGTCTAATAACTAATAAATCTCGTGCATTTGCACTGCCAACGTTCAATCGGGAAATGGTACGTTCGATGTCCCGTATCCCTCTAAGAGCCTCTCTCAATTCCACAAGTAGCAACTGATCCTCGGCATAGACACTGACGGCATCGAGACGGGCATCAATGTCATCTTTATTTAGCAAGGGTCGCAAAATCCATTCAGTCAACATCCTGCTGCCCATGGGCGTAATGGTATGATTCAAAATTCCGATTAGAGTCGAATTTTTTGAATCTGAGAATAACGATTCAACCAGTTCCAAATTGCGTTGTGAAATTCGGTCAATAACCATGTAAGATTGCGATGAATACGGCGCCAATGTCGTGATATGATCCGTATTTCTACGCAAATCATTCTGTACGTAGTGAAATACACCACCCGCAGCTCTCACAGCTAAGGGATACTCACGGCATCCGAAGCCATCAAGTGAGGCAACACCAAAATGACGATGCAGCTCATCCTTAGCCAGACTGAAATCAAAAATCCAATCTTCTGCCATAGTCCAATTTAAGTTTACTGAAACATCTGGAAATAAATCATCCTGCCACGACTTATAAAGCGATTCAGAAAGCAAACATTCCGACGGCTGAAGCCGACTCAGTTCAGTTTCAAGTAATTCAAATGTGTTGACTTGAGTAATCCGAAAATCGCCAGTACTTATGTCTAAACTGGCAATGCCATATTCACCCTTTTTTGATTCAATAATGCCAACCAAAAAATTACTCTTGCCTGATGCTAAAATATCGCCTTCACAAATTGTACCCGGGGTAATGATTCGAGTGACTTCGCGCTTTACAATACCTTTAGCAAGTTTTGGATCTTCCATTTGTTCAGCAATAGCAACTTTAACTCCTGCGTTAAGCAAGCGACTCAAATAATTCTGCATTGCATGATGAGGTATTCCGGCCATTGGGATTCCGGCACGTTTAGTCAGGGCAATATCCATGACCTGACTTCCTTTTACGGCGTCTTCAAAAAATAGTTCATAAAAGTCTCCCATTCGAAATAGAAGTAATGCATCAGACGGGATTTCTTTCTTAGCATTCCGGTATTGTAGCATCATCGGAGTTAATGGCATTTCTTTGCTCATACGGACATTTCTTTATATTATTTGAAGGTTCTTGTTGACCGGGAAGGAAACATCATACAAATCGCGATCAAGTTTTCGTCAAGTATTGCTAAATTTTTTGTGTGCACCGAAAATTGAATGTCGAAAAATCTACTGCCTTCAATATATCAAATATTTATCCAATTACATTGGGGCGACTTCGTTGCAATTCGCCAAAATTCAGGCGGGACAGTGAGACAGGCAGACGTCTAGCAGTCTGTCGGACTTTGGAAGAATCTACTGCGAGCCCTAATCTCTGCTCAAATAAGCCGATTAACTCAATTTCATATGAGCGAGTTAAATGCTCTCGCGACGAATCGCATGAATTAATCAGGCTAATAAATTATCTGCGTCGACGCAAACGTTGACAATTAAAATCCGCTGGTGAACTTAACCGGCTACGCCGGAGCTTTCGTCTCACATCAATTGTAACTCAAAATACAAGTGTTTATACAATCAAATCAACGAAAAACTGGGACGGGGTAAGAGTTTGTAGTCCCGTCTTTAGACGGAAGCCTCAGATGAGCTTTAGCGAGTCAATAGTAGCACTCGCTGAAGCGTCGTTAAAACTTCCGCCTGAAGACGGGACTATAAACTCACGCTCCTCCATGACAATGGTTTCACTGATTATGTACTTTTTCAGCAATAACAACAACTTACAATACAAATTTCTATACTATTGAATTAATATGATTTTTCCTGCGCGCCACGCACGGCTTCGTATATAATATCGCAAGCAGTATTATAGCGTTGCCAAAGAATTTCGGAATCTTTTTTTGAATGAACCGGCCCAATATCCTTCCATTTTTTCTGCCATTTTTTTACAATGTTTATTATTGATGGAAGATCTTCTTCTTTTGACAATCTCTCAATTTTTTCACAAATGCTTATTTTTTCTCTTAAATTCGACTTTAGAGTTACCGGGTCATCTACAGGCTTTGCATTGGGGCGTTTTGAGAAAAACCCATCTTCAGCTTTCTTGAGACGTTGACTCAGAACATATTCAGATTCGGTTGGGCACGGTCCTATTTTCTTCCACTCATTTTGTATCTTTTTAACCTCAGACAAAGAGTTTTGCCAACTCTGGCCACCTGTATCTGATGGTTTCGCGGCAGAAATAAAATTGGATTCGAATGCAATCTCTAATTGTTTCGAAAGTGGAATCGTTGTATCATCGTTTTTGGTGCCAGTTTTATGTTCACGATCAGCTAATAACTCCATGCGATAACATAATTCCTCTTTACTTTTTAAATTAACTAAACATTTTTTGTCTATTTCCCCTAATTGAATCCTCTTTCTTTCATAGAAAAGATTATACGCACGCTTAAACTGTTTATCGATATCTTTGCTATCAATTAAACTTAATTCACCGATATCAGTCCATATTTTCATAATTTCATCAATTTTAATGGAAGAATTTGCCCAATCACCAGAGTCCGAAACTTCTTTAAGATTTGCAAGCATTTTTCTTTTCTTCACCAACAGCTTTTTTTGATGATCTTCTGATTTTTTGAGAATGGTTCGGCGGGTCTCAAAAAATGAATCGCAGGAATTTTGAAACGAATCGTAAATATGCTTGTCTTCATCTTTAGGAACGGGTCCTACTGATCGCCATTTTTTCTGGATACTCCGTACATCATTGGCAAGTTTTTGGATCGTTTTTTCATTAAGATCAGCATCGGCTTTAACCTCTTGTAAAACGTTTGATAATTGGTCTATCAGCTGCTTTTTCTCTGCCAAGTTTTTAGGGCGATTTTTATCTGCGAGGTTAAAAAAAAGATTAATCGCGTTATTGAACCGAGGCCATAAGACCTTATTCTGGTTCTCTGACGTCGGACCAATTTCCTTCCATTCTCCCTGAAGCAGCTTCACATTACCTAATGCAATTCCCCAATCGTCAATCAGTTGCAAGGATTCTGCCCTAACACACAATTCTTCCCTCTTTACAGCATTTGCATTGTATTGTTCCGTAAGCTGATCCAAATAGGTCCTATGTTTGGCAAAAAATGCGTCACAGCTTGATTTGAATACCTGTTCCAATTCAACTTTTTTGTCTTTGGGAACTGAACCAATTTCCCACCATTTTTTCTGTAATTTTTTTACTTTCCCAGCTTCTCTTCTTGTTGCAGCAGAATTAACTAACGCTGCAACTTCACTGATTATTTTACTTTTTAACTGAAGATGGTTCCCCCGTTCCTCTTCAATACGTTTAAAAAACAGATCACAACGCTTATAAATCCTGTCACTACATGTTTTGAATCGATTATTTATACTGTCAGCTTTTTCAAATGGAACCTTCCCAATGTTTTTCCATTGTTTGTGGTATTCCCTTATTTCTCTCGTCACCTTATACGTATCCTGTTTGGTCTCAAGCGTTTCAATCGCCTTACATAATTCTTCTTTTACAGTTAAATTAGACCACCTTTCCCATCCGTCCTTTTCACGGCAATCTCGTAATTTTTCATAAAAGAGGTCACAACCGTTTTTAAATCGTTTTTTAAGTGTGCTAAATTCTTTATCTAATTCTTTTTCCGGCCATTCAATCTTACTCCAAACTTTTTGTGCTTCCTTTACTCTTTTTTCACTGTTCATTAACTCAGATGCACTTGCAGTAAATGATTGTTCTACAGATGTACACAAATCATTCAACTTTTGCACGAAGTCTTTTTGATCTTGATCCAATTGGGCTAAATAGCTTTCTTTCTTTTTTTCAAATGTATCCAGCGCCAGTGAAAATCGAACGTCCAGATCATCTATTTTACTATGTCCGCTCTGCAGGTTCGTCCACTCATTTCTAAGCTGCTTCAATTGATTTTCAGACCCGGATAAATCAACAAAATCAACGATCAGTTCCGCCTGATTACACATTCTCGACAACTCGGTTCTTAGCTGTCGTGTTTTTTCAGTATCTTCTAAAGTTTGGCGTTTACTGTCCTCGTAAACCAAACATACAGATTCAAACCGATCGAGCAGCGTCTTAAAATCATCGTCAGTCGCTGTTAATGTCCATCGCGACTTATATTCACTGAATTGTCTATCCGACCCACCATCAATTGTAAAGTGCAATGACTCAATCCCGTTACAGATTTCTTTATGATAGTCAATTACTTTTTCTCTTTCTTTTTGTTTCTTTTCGATTTCTTTTTGTTCGGTTTTAAACTGAGCATACCGTTCAAAAAATCGAGTATATAATTGATCAAAATTAGATGTTAAATAATGATCATTATTGGGATCCAGCGATTCCCATTCCATTTTACTTTGCCGAAATGTTTTAGCAGCATATTCCCAATTCCAGGAAACCGCCAAACAATTGGCCAAATCTGACATTTCCTTAAATTTCAATTCCCTTTTTTCAGATTCAGACAATTCCTGTTCTTTACTAGCTATTTCATCAATTTTTTTTAGGGCATATGATCGAACGTGTTTGTTTGATGCGTGTGAACCAATACGAATCAAGCAATCTTCATCGTTGACCCGATCGACAGCAATACAGCCAATGACTTTGCCACATTTACTTTCTGTTATTCTCGACAATATTGAGTTGTCTGAAATTTTCCCGATTGCCTGCTTTTTTAAGTCGATCGACGCGATTTTATTAACAATTTCTGCAAGAATTTTTTCGCTCGAAATCTTCGTCAATTCATCATTTATGTCACTACCGTTATCACTGGCCATAACCTGATCGAAATATATTTTATCCAACTTGTTTTCGATTAGGATGAGCAATTCACGACAGGGCTTAGATTGCAGTATCGATTCCAACGCATTTCTATCATGCAATTTGTTAATTGCCATCGTTAAAATTTCAACATCATCATTTGAATTGACAATTTCTACCAAGGACTCCATATCCTTACGCGGATCTAATTCATTGATTGCAGCTAACCGCACAGATTTGTTCGTATGTTTCCATTTTGGTTGTAAAAAGTTTATCATAGTTGCTTTATGCAAATAGCCTTTGGCAAGAGGTTTCAAAGAAATAATTTTGATACATTAATGAGGATTTCGTGAACGATATTGAACTTAACCGGCTGCGCCGGGGCTTTTTTATCGCAACGATTGGCAAAATTGAGTTGAAGGCATTACTCCGTACCTCCTTTCCATAAATTTAATTGCAGCTCGTTCGTAGTCCCGCCCCCATGGTACGGAAGTTTGAACAACGCTATAGCGAGTGCATGCCACTATTGACTCGCTAAAGCTCATCTGAAACTTCCGCCTAAAGGCGGCACTACAAACTCACGTTTCTCTATGATAATGGTTTCACAGAATATGCATTTATTTGCTAATAGCAACAACTTAGAATACAAGTGCTTATATAATCAAATCAACGCAAAACACGGACGGGGTTAGGTTTGTAGTCCCGTCTTCAGGCGGAAGTTTTAACGACGCTTCAGCGAGTTTATGGCACCTATCGACTCGCTAAAGCTCATCGGAGACTTCCGCCTGAAGACGGAACTACAAACGCACGCTCCTC
>JAJFLO010000315.1 GCA_021772675.1 Verrucomicrobiota bacterium
CAATTGGCTGGTCATGAGCTGAGCTTCCATGGTAATGACCGTCCGCAGCGTAGATCGCGAACCCATCAAGTTCGGCAAGCTCTGCAAAGGGATCGTCTTTTTCAGGGGCGATCTTATCGGTTTCTGCTCGAACGGCATTGGCAATGTTTTGAATCAGTCGTAGTCGCCTCTGGCTTTTCAATCTAATAAAGAACCGGCTAACGGTGATCGCTAGTTTCAAAATCGTCATTGCTTTTTGAATCCAGTCTCGCCCGCTACGTACATCGTTCAAGCACCGCCCAACCCCTGCCTTCAGAAAATGCTCGTCGGTGAATTCGGGACAATCCCTCTTTCCCCCGGCTTTAACCAGCGCTCGCAGCATCGGGCTGTAGAATTCATTCTCGACAGTAGTTACTTCAGTTTTACTATTTATCATTTTGCCTCCTCTAAATATATTGTTATCAATGAGATACCTTATTAAAAAGGTAGCACATAATACTTCAATTAAAAGTCGTAACACGCTAATAATAAGCAACCTATGCTTTTAAAAGATCTGCTGTAGCAGGCTCTTACAATGTCGTCATACGGCCATAGCAGTGGCATTTTACATTAAACAGGAGGTCTCTTCGGGGAGTACGGGCGATTTTATGAGAGCTCTCAGGGCTTGAAATAAACATCTCCAAGGCCCCACTGTGAGCCATGTCTTTCAGGAATAACCAACACAGTTGGTTGGATGTTTAATACTCGTATCGCTAAGTGTGCAAGCTCAGTTTACGGATCCATTGTTAATTCCACCTACATTGGAAGGTACTGTATTCAACCTGACAGTTGCCCCTTCCTCTAAACAATTCTTCCCAGGAATCAATACAAACACATATGGAATCAGTGCAGACTACTTGGCCCCGACCTTAATTTTTAACCAGGGTGACTTTATTCAGCTCAACGTGGAAAATAATTTACCAGATACCACAACCATGCACTGGCATGGCATGCATGTGGCTCCTTCGGATGATAGAGGCCCTACTCACCAATACTCGCAAATTCGTGTCTGTCCCGAAAAGGCGAAATTCGAAATCGTTTCTAAATAGTCTTAGGAATTCATTGCATGTATCGTTTGTAATATTTGCAGGGATAGAGATCTCTGTACCTCTGAGTTTCATTAACCGGTGTATTGAGTGTTACTTCATTATGGATTCCGTCTACTAAAGATGTCATTAAACTTAAGTAAGAAAAATTTTCTTTTTCAGGATTATCTTGGTGCCATTCGGGTACGACACTAATGCTCCTTTTAAGTCAGGGATGTGGATGGAGCTCTGGGGAATTCACGTTGACTTGAGTCGTTATGTTATCTATTTCTGTTTCGTAATCTTTTTCTGATCCATGCTGGACTACGTCTCATATCAAGAACAGCAACAACTATGGTTTTATTGTCTTCAACGTCATAGTAGATGGCAAAAGGAATTCTTTTGGATAGCATACGGTTATAGCCAAATTATTTGATGTGGATTCCGGCGTATAATTGCAAAGAATAGAGATCTGCAATTAAGCTGTCAAAAAAAAGTAATCGCCTACTACTGTTTGTTGATCATCATAAAATTTACGGCCTTGTTTCAAATCTATAGCAACTTCTTTAACAGCAAGAACTTTTTTGATAATCATTTAGGAACTGATTCCTACAGATCCTTTAACGACAAAAATTCTGCTTCACCTGATTTAATTTTTTTTCGTCTTTCTTCCAGAATGTCCGAGTGCCATTCTGGCGACTCAATATCCTCATCCTGGTGACACAATACATCCCAAAGTTCTTCCATAGCACATATACATTCAGGTTTGGTCATTTTCCTAATTTCAGCAGTTATCATTTTATGTCCCTAATATTATCCAAATCTCCAGCAATATTATAATATAAGTTTCATGTAAGGGCAACCGTCAGTACAAGAACAATTCCAAAATGCAAGAGCGTTTTTGCCGACTTCAAAGGAACCCTTAGTGCTGATTTTTTAGATTATATTTGTTCTTTTTAGCGTGATAGATTTCGGGATATTGGTTGGTGTCTACTTTTTTTATATTTACTCGCTGAAGCTTCTTTGAAACTTAAACCGTTTTTGAGGCTGACTGCACGATTATCTTAATCATAATCTTACTCTTAATCTTGATCAAAAAACGGTTCAAAGTTTCCTCTTATATTAACCAAGACCGAGAATCGGAGGCCTTGATAGTCGCTTCTTTGAAACTTAAACCGGTTTTGAGGCTGACTGCACGATTATCTTAATCATAATCTTACTCTTAATTTTGATCAAAAAACAGTTCAAAGTTTCCTAATTTATTAACCAAGACCGAGAATCGGAGGCCTTGATAGTTGCTTCTTTGAAACTTAAAGTTTTTTAGGTTTCAGTGTTCAGGTGTCAAAAACCCGTGCTAATGATCTTCAATCTTCTGAAACCTGAAACCTGAAACCAAGTTTCGTTTTATATTAACCAGGACCGAGAATGGGAGGCCTTGATAGTTGCTCCTTTGAACCTCAATTCGATTCGTTAAACGCAATATATCAACACAAAAAATTTGTTCTAAAATAACAATAGGATGCAGTGCCAGTGCCGTTAAAATGTGCAGGAATTATACTTTTGCAGTTATCTCTATTAATCGATTTAAATATTTAACCCGGTTTCCTCACAAACTTTGTGGTGAGAAAGCTTAGATTGCCTAGATTCAATGGTTTGACGGTAACCATTCAGTATTATGTTAAGCTCAACATAACACTGAATTTTTACATTTGACGTAGACGAGCAGATGATAGTGAGTCGAGTTCTGCTGAGCAGAATCGCGAGACAAGTTAAGACTTTGAATTTAGGTGATATACGTTTTTGTAAAAGAAATATTGTAGGAAATTCGGGAAAAATATTACAATAAGATAAAACCCGAACGCCCAGCAATTGTGGGTGAATGTTTTCTGAGAATAAAATTTTCGGAAAAATTATTAAGATTTCGTATAACCCTTGGTTGGAAGGTATGCTTTTGGAGGGTCACTGTCCTCAGTGACCGTTTGCTTTGCGTGTGCTCGGTCACTGAGGACAGTGACCCTCCAAAATATTTCGTTCACCCATAATTGCTGCCGAACGCTCTTATAAAATCCAATGATCTATCAAGCGATCTGACCATGTTTTGGTCCCAATGGAAGTTGTTTCCATTTTTGCACCTTTTTGACAGCCACATTAATAGCATCAATGATCTCATTACCATTCTTAAAGGGTTTAAGTAAATAATCCTGTGCTCCATACTCAAGACACTCGACCACATAGGCCATAGTTGAGTTCCCGGTAATTATAATAACTTGAATAATTGGACTGTAAGACTTTATTTTTTTTAGTAGTTCAATGCCGGTCATGTCGGGCATTTCGATGTCTGACAACACAATCATGAAATCTAGGGAACTAATTTTTTCCAGAGCATCTGCTGCGCTATAAACTGCCTCAACGTCAAATCCATTGTCTTTAATATATTCTTTGATAGTAGTACAAAGAGCTACATCATCGTCAACAACAAGTATCTTATTCATAGCAGCACCATCTCGTTTCTGGTTCGCCTACTGATGGCAGTTTATTGTGTGTGTTGGGCCACCCCAATAAAGATTTGCGAAGATTTAGACTTCCGTTGTGTTCCGTTATAATCTTGACTATATCACTATTCATACTTGCTCCTATTTTTATTTCCCTTAAAATTTTAACAACGTATACGCAGGCTGAACAGATTCAAAATGTGGATTTTAAGCATACACCTTGAATCACATTTATCGGGTCACTTCCGGATATTATTAGTTGAAAAAAATCAAAGCGATTACATTTAAAGTTGCAATGCGCAAATTTTTTTTACGGCTCACTTTTCCAAGCAGGTGAATATGTATTGTTTATGTAAACCAAACTCACAATTGAATTCGGTTGTTCTATTGAGTTTAACCGAGTCGAACCCAAATGACAAGTATAGTTTAAATCTGTAGTCATTTTTGATGCTATGCCACGATGTCGGAATACCGATCATCCTATTATATAAAACATTAAAAATCTTGGATCCTGTGTTCCCATAAATTGATTAAAACTGCATCTCAAGCTGTTCGACTGTTGAGACCTCACCAATGTCGAAATTAGAGAGGGTCACACCAAGCAATCGAATTTGATGCTTTTCAAGGTTAACTTTTAAGAGTAATTTTTGGGCAAGTTCCCAGAGTTTATCAAAAGAATTGACGATATTATCTACTGTAATACTTCTGGTGATCTGACGAAAATCTGCAAACTTTATTTTGACAGTCACGGTTTTACCCGTCACGTTGGCTTTTCGCATCCGTCTCATCACTTCTTCAGTAATTTCCTTTAATGATGAATAAATGTCTTGATTTGAAACTAAATCAGATCGAAAGGTCCGCTCAGCTCCCAATGATTTGCGGATTCGAGTAGGATTGACTGGCCGTTCATCTAAAACTTGGGCAATATCGAAATAATAGTTTCCGGATTTACCGAAATACTGGACTAACTTTTCTTTACTCCAACATCTAAGATCGGCTCCGTCATAAATGCTCAACTTATGCATCTTTTTGGCAGTAACCTTGCCAACTCCGTAAAACTTTTCAATTGGTAATCCTTCAATAAATTTCACTGCTCTTTCAGGAGGGACGACGGTGAGTCCATCTGGTTTCTGAAAATCTGAGGCGATTTTTGCGATAAATTTGTTGATTGATACCCCTGCCGATGCGGTAAGTTGAGTTTCGGCCTTTATGCGTCGTTTCAATTCCTTAGCTAATAGTGTTGCAGACGGAATTCCTTTTTTATTTACCGTAACATCTAAGAATGCCTCATCTAATGAGAGTGGTTCGACTAAATCGGTATAATCAAAGAATATGTCCCGAATTTGCTTTGAAACAGTTCGATACACATGGGATCGGGATGGTACGAAAATAAGTGCCGGACATTTGCGTTTTGCAGTTAATGAAGGCATGGCGGAATGCACTCCGTACTTTCGCGCTTCATAACTCGCGGTTGCGACTACTCCACGACGTTCAGATCCACCGACAGCGATTGGTTTCCCTCTTAATCCAGGGTTATCCCTCTGTTCAACAGCAGCGTAAAACGCGTCCATATCGATATGAATTATTTTGCGCATCAATTATTTGGAACGGCTACCATTAGGATTTTTTTATCTCGCAAAGGCGCTAAGACGCCGGCAATCTAAAATATAAATAAGCAAGATAATTTTCATAAATTTGGTTCGCCCATAATTGCTGCTAAGACGCAAAGTTCTGAATTCTCTTTTTCTTTGCGTCATAGTGAGAAATCTATTCTCTTGCTACTTGATCAATCACTTTTAAGGTTGCTTTATCAAATGGGTAGTTGATCACCTCAGAAAAAGTAATCCAACGCAAATCGTTACAGTGTTTAATCATCCTTGTAGGGCTTGATTCAGTATCGACTAGTTCACATTTAAAAGCAATTAATTCGATCTTAAAATGTGAATATGTATGTTTAATTTTATAACTATTTTTTAGAATCTGGAATTCAAAATTCGTTACACTCTTTACCAATTCATAGGATTGTTTCTGCAAATTGTGTTTCCCGTCTAATCGTCCTCCCGGGAACTCCCAGAGTCCGCCAAGCATGACGTCATTTTCTCGTTTGGAGATTAAGAATTTGTCACCATGCCAGATAACACAGGCACCGTATTGATACGTTGGCACTTTTGCTTTTCGTTTAACATTTGGCAGTTTATCAGTGATACCTTTTTCAAAGGCAATACATTCATTTTGAATAGGACATTGTGGACATAATGGATGTTTAGGACGACAGATCAATGCCCCTAATTCCATAAGGGATTGATTAAAATCTGAAGACTCAACAGGTTTGATCACGGTTTTTAACCGATTAAATATTTTTGTCTTAACACTGTTGGTTTTTATATCCTGCTTTATCCCCCAAAAACGGGCAAATACTCGCAAAACATTGCCATCAACCACGGGTATTTTCTGCCCATAAGCAATACTTGCCACCGCTGCTGCAGTATAATCACCCAACCCGGGAAGCTGACGCAGATCATCAAAATTATCTGGAATTTTTCCATGCAGTTCCTGAATAACAATACCTACAGCTTTATGAAAATTGCGCGCACGGGCATAATAGCCTAATCCTTCCCACATCTTCAGAACATCTTGTAAGTCTGCATTTGCCAGCAATTCTAAATTCGGGAACTTCGTAATGAATCTCTCAAAATAGGGAATGACAGTGTCAACCTGGGTCTGCTGCAGCATAACTTCACTTACCCAGACGTAATAAGGCAGAGGATTGTCACGCCAGGGCATTGAACGTTTATTATAGGAATACCACTCTAATAGATCGTTTGGCCAATTTAGATTTGCCATGATTTGATTCTCAAGACTGATTCCACTGAGAAGCGGATGCGTCGAAAAGCATTCGCCAGTCTCCACGCAGTGACAGATTAATTGTTCCGACTTTGGGGCAATTAGGGATACAGCTTCGTTTAAATTGCTGTGAATAAAATCGTTGTATAAAAAGATTCAGCCATTTAGATATCTCATTTTTACTATAAGCATCGGCAAATGCCAGCGATGCCAAATAGGCGAATTTTGGCCTGTGACGCACCGTATTTAATAAAATGATAAAGAAAGAAATTATGGAGTTCATAAGGTCCGACAATGTCTTCTGTTTTCTGAGTGATCAAACCCGTTGCAGATAGCGGTAATAATTCAGGGCTAATTGGGGTTTTAATAATATTGCATTGAGTTTTTTATAAGCACCGTATTTAAAATAAGTTTTTTTCCAAAAAAAATATTTCCTGCCATCCTCAATAAATCCCAGGTAATCGCTTGATTTTTTTATTACATCCTTTAATTGCTCGCTATTGAAGAGTAAGCTTATTACTGGAATGGTCGCAATATATTACGACATTTTCAATTATCTATTAGGTTTCAATAGAATGCTGATTCAATTAAGCCCGTCGTCTGGAATGAGGATAATAAAGGGATTTATGGCTCTGCTGGTATCAAGTTGTGGGCCGATGGTTCTACTCAGGGCTGTACCGCGAGTCTGATAGCACCGTATTAGGGAAATTGTGACCAGGCGGGAACAGGTCATAAGAAACGTTCACCCATAATTGCTAATAAAGCTACTTTTCAATTTCCTGAAAATACTCTTCCATCAGGTCGTCAGGGAGATATTTGATGCGAAACCCACCGTAATCAATGCGCTTTGTCGGAGGATGGCTGAAGATTCGCTTAGAGCAATCCAGCCACTCGTCATCATGACACCATGACCCGCCTTTTAAACAATGAGGCTCGATTGGGTCGTCAAACTCATCTAAACAAAATTCCCAAACATTGCCAACCATGTCCATACATCCAAAGGGGCTTTTATTATCATCGTAGGTACCATTAGTAACAGTAAATTCAGGTATCGTTTCTCCAGAATAACATGCCACGTCCGGGCTTGGCACATCATATCCCCATGGATAAGGACGCCCATCAATCCCCCTGGCTGCTAACTCCCATTCTTTTTCGAATGGCAAGCTATAATGTTGTTCAGTGGTTTCTGCAAGCCACTTACAATATTCCATTGCATCACGCCAACTAATATTACTCACCGGACATTCCCAATTTGGTGACACTTCCCACATGATATCCTTTTCTTCTTTAGGAAAGTCCCAATTGGAATTTTCCAGGAAAAGTACAAATTGAGCGACAGTAACCGGGTATTTTGCGATATAAAATCCCGCCTTATTTTCTGAATATTCATTATTTTCTCCAAGCATATGAACCGTTGGCGGGATATAGCAAAATTTATTCTCTAACAGATCTTCGATTTCCTTTGGTTTCTTGTCCTTATCAATAGGGATAACAGTTTCTTTGATTTCTTTAAGCTCTAGCAAGATTTGCCATTTTTCTTTATTAAAATCATCCCGCGAAATTTTTCCTCTCATGAATTGAGATTCTAGCTGGGCCAATCTAGCGTAAGGCGGTACACTCATTTAATTTCCTTCAATAAATTATTTTGAATGTAATCCATTTTGTCTTACAAAAATTTGGATAATATTTCAATGCGTTTAATTATTAGAAAAACTTATTGTCACCTACAAGAACATACTACGTAACTGGGCAAAATTGAATTAAACTTTTTGACATCCATTTTCGCTGCATCTTTCACCGATCCTCAATCACAAAATGCCAAAAATAGCTAAACTATTTCCGCTGCGGCGGACTGTGAGCCTGCGGTTCATTCAATCACCTAGGTAAAACCTACAGCAAATTTGATCAATTTAATTTTGTCCGGTTACTAACCTGAATAATTCACCAGTATTCTGCTATGAACTCTAATCTCTGCTCAAACAATACGTTTAGTTCGACTTCACTAATCGCCTTATTATGAGCGAGTTAAGTGCTCTTGCGACGATTCGTGTGAATTAATCAGGCTAATGGATAGCATTATACTCCAAAGCTGTTCGGCATCGATTATTTTATCATCGCTGAATATGGATTCAATTAAGGTTGTATAGTATTACCTAAATTTTCTAAGTTTAACCTGAATTCGTGACGGTTTTCTGTTAATGCAGTTGCAAGGCAGTAAGTGAATAGATGTAGTGACTACTGCAAGTGTTTACTAACGAAGAAAATGCGTTTAGGGAAAGCCTCTACATAGCGGCGACTAATCGCGAATTAGTACAACATCTATTAGCTATCATATTTTGAATCTATCAACTCGGATTCAGGCTTAGCTGAGGGACCATTAAATCTTATATCCGGTAAATTCGTTTATGAAACTCAACTCCGTTGCATTCTCTTTGGGTAGCAATCTAGGGAATAAACATAAAAATATAGATAACGCATTATCCTTACTTACTGAGGATAATGTGTTAATCAAGTTCCATCGTTCCAAATTTTACTCTTCAAAGGCACTTGATTTTCCAAATGACACTTATGATTTTGTAAATATTGCTGTAACGGGAAAAACATATTTTTCACCGGTAGAATTATTAAATAAATGCCAGGAAATTGAGGTAAAGATGGGGCGTCCAAAGAATCATGGCTTCCGAGACGATCGAACAATTGACATTGATATCTTATTATATAATGATCATACGGTTAATACTTCAAGATTATTAATCCCGCACCCGGAAATGATCCGCCGAGATTTTGTCCTTATTCCCCTTGCTGAAGTTGCACCGGACTGGATTATCCCGCCTTCAGGTAACACTGTCAATTTTTTTCGTTCAGAATTTAATAATCGGGGTATGCACTTGACTCCTAAGGCCACTCCATCTTGTGGTCAATGATAATTTAATAGTATAGGAATTTGTATTCTAAGTTGTTGCAAATTTGTTGGTAATAAATTTCCAAGATATCTTGAATAAGGAGCATGTCCCGTTTGTAGTTCCGTCTTCAGGCGGAAGTTTTAGGAGAGCTTCAGCGATCC
>JAJFLO010000316.1 GCA_021772675.1 Verrucomicrobiota bacterium
GGACGACGATCTCAGAGTTAGTAATTGGATACTGCAATTTGATGCGTGTGGATGCGAGAGTCTATATCAAAACATCAAAGAAAGCCTTTCATTGCATGAGAAAACACTGGACATAAACCTGGAACGAAGAAAGCAGGACACTGAATGTTGGCGCGATGTTGTTAAAATCATGCGGGATTGGCTGGCAACCTGGGAAGCCTATGAGCAGGCCAAATCCAGGGGGGAGTTCCTACGTGACAAGAAAAATTGAGGAGATTGTTCGCGTCTGCAGGAGATTGATACCAGTTATAGGTAGAAAGAAAGCAAACAACCTACTCAAGGCATTTATCACCTCTGAAACACTCGATGAACAATTTCGAATGGAAACATTCGTAAATATGTTCGCGCTAAAATATTTGGGGAGTGGCATAGATGAGAATCAGATTCATTTGCCTCCGGCAACCGCTTCCAGACAAGTTGGCCACTTCGCTTTAGGCACTATCATCTACGGCGATCAAAGTCTCTATCCCCTGTATCTTAACCAAAGTGATTTTGTCAAACACATAAACATTTGTGGAATTACAGGCAGTGGAAAGACAAATATTGGCCACATATTGCTGACCAAACTCTCTGAAGTACAGATCCCATTTTTAGTCATCGACTGGCGTAGATCCTGGCGAGCAGTGCTTACGCTGGCAAACAAGTCAACCAAATCAATTGCCGTCCACTCCATTGGACGAAATACCGATTCTCCCTTCTTCTGGAATCCGCTCAGAGGACCACCAGGTGTTCACGTGCAGGTGTGGCTCAGTACAATTTGTGAAGTTCTGGAAAAATCTCACCTTTCAGGACCAGGTGTAAGCGAAATTCTTTCACGGGTGCTTGGACACCAATTGTCACAACACGCGATGTGTAATGAAGCTAATATTGACCATCCAAATTTCTTCGATGCACTCGAAGAGGTCCAGCGTCTTAAACTGAGGGGCCGTCAACTACTTTGGCAGGATAGCTGTTTGAGAATCCTGCGAACATTTACACAAATTGGACCTGCAGCTCATGCATTCAACGCCAGAAATCCAGTACAGCTAGAAGACCTTTTTGAGAAACAAGTGATCTTCGAATTGGACATGGAATTGCCAAAATCCCTCAGAGTTTTCTTCAGTGAAATAATTCTCCGATGGCTGCACTTGTATCGTCTGGGCCAGGGTGAAAGTGATGAATTACGGCACGTAGTATTCCTTGAAGAAATTCACAATCTTTTCCCAAGATCAAATATAGAACGTCAGGCCTCAAGCGGTCTTGAGAACCTCTTTAGGGAGGTACGTGGGTTTGGGCAGGGAATTGTGAGTATTACCCGACACCCCAGTCTCATTCCCTTGCCAATCCTGGCAAACTGCAATACTCAAATCTATTTTGGTCTACAGCATGAAGATGATATTCGAACGGCGAAGAAGGCGCTCTTTCTGGACAATGATGAGGCTGTATTCCTTGATAGGCTCGCGGTTGGAGAAGCAATTGTAAAAATCAAATCACGGATCTCACCATGTCTGGTAAGGTTTCCACTCGTACCCATTAAGAAAGGAGTCGTCACCGATGAAATGATAAATATAGGAGGATAAATACATGGAGAAAAGAGAATGGATTCGTTCAGGAATCGTTGAAGACCTTGACAAGAGGCAGCAGGACTTGCTTGCACTCGTGTACAACAATATAAAACTCTACTATGAGGAGTATTATCAGAAGAAAGGATCTTGTAGGTACGAGCTAAATTTGTCTCGCCTGATGAAGTTGTGCAATCGAGATGGCAAGAGTGTTATGGCCGCGGTTCGTATGCTTGCAAACACAGTTCCCGAAGACTCAAATGATAAGCCGTTGGTCTACTATGATCGCGTCCACTCCGCAAAAAATGCCAGTCACAGGCCCTACAGGATATTTCTTCGAAAAAATTACTAGTCTATGCGACTCGTTTCTCAAAAAAAACCTTAAGGATATCCACCACTTTTACTGGTGTGAGGAATTGAAGAGAATCCTTCGGATGTTTCTTCAAGGTGTTCACTTGTATCAAAATTTAGCCTGATTAATTCACGCGTTTCGTCATGAGAGTTCTCAACTTGTTCAATATCAGGCAATTAGTGTAGGCTTTTCGGTGAAAATGTATTGAAATACGTTGAGATATGAAGTCAAGCTAATTGATTGATTTGGGTAGAGATAAGTGCTCGTAGTAGAAAACTGGTGAATTATTCAGGCTGGCTTGTACGAATTTGCTTCAACAAATGCCCTGGCAAATCCCAAAGGAGTTTTACTACGCCAGTTTTTCCCTTCCTGATCGTTGAATGAATAGAACTTTCCAGTTTTTGGATTCTTTAACTTGTGCATCATGCTGCCATGTACGGATTTTACATGTTTCTTGATAGGAATATCAAATTCACCCCATAAACATGTCTTCTTTGTATATGCTTCATCCTCTGGATTATCTAAATATCCTGCAAACTCACACGGATTAAAGATAAATTTTGGTTTACCAATAAACCGTGTTAGACGACCAATAGGATTCTCAATAACATAAAAATCAGGATTATATATTTTCACCATCCGAAATACAGCGTCAACATTAGTTAATGCTTCTATCAAGGGTTCTTTTCCTTTTGCATACCACCATCTCGCACCACTTCCAGCAAAATGAGTGCACGGTGGAAACGCAAGTATCCCCACAACATTCTTATATTTCTTTTGCATAAGCCTTACGTCAGAACCATCAAGTTGTTTATCTATCTGGACAACATTGTATCCAAGTTCACGATATAGATTTGAGAAGGTTCCAGAGACTTCATACAACACCAGGATGGTCTTATCCTGATTCACAGTGACCACCCCTCTAACTTTGTTTGTACAAAGTTGCTCAATTCGTGTTGTGGACTTCCGAAATCCGAATGTTCATCAGCCCTTCTCTTATGAATTACAAACGGCATTCTCATACACTCCCACCGCAATACATAAATCTGACAGATTAACATTCAGGACTGGTAGGCTTTACCGCAAACCTATAAGGGAAAAAAGAGGGTGGAAGAAACGCATGCTTGATCCCTCCCAAGGTTGGTGAGCTGACGAAAATGGTCAAAATTGCCACGAAGTATCTGCCGAAAATCGAGGGTCAGGACATGAGGCAGCAGAACTTGCTTGCACTCGTGTACAGCAAAATAAGACTCTGCTACGACGAGCATTATCAGAAGAAAAAATCTTGCAGATACGAACTCAACCTGTCTTGTCTGATAAAGCATTGCAATCGTGATGGCAAAAGTATCATGGCAGCCGTGCGTATGCTCGCAAACACAATTCAGGTTGACTCCAACGAACAACCATTGATCTACTACGATCGTGTCCACGCTACAAAACATGCCAGTCATAGGCCGTACAGGATTTTTCTTCGTTTACGTCAGTAAGAAACTACGCACTCCGTTGGAGTTTTCCATTAATCTCATCGATAGCACTTTGTACTATTTGATCTTTCATCGTTTGCATAAGTTCCTCTGAAACTTCCAGACGCCGTTTTAATTCATTTATTTCATCTTTATTTTCATTCCGGCCAATATGATGAGACATTTCAAGTGACTTTTTGGGCGTCAAGGGAGCTCCACAACCAAAACATATCTCAGAATTCGGCTCATTTATGAAATTGCAGCATGGACAATTCCGATTCTTAGGTTTTTCTTTGATTGTTTCGCGTAATCCATAATGACATTCATGCCGAGCTACAATATCATCAGCACAAAGTCGTCCATATATATCTGTATAATAGGCTACACTATGTCCCATGCTTTGGGCTGCCAAATCTGGTGGAACGTTATCCATCTTTTTCAGTACTGCACTGGAATGCCTTAAATTGTAGAAATCTAAGGGTTTTCTAAAGTCTATTTTTACCCCCAGGCCCTGGATTCGATCTGCCATTGCGTCATATTCATATCGTTTGATTGATGATCCATCGCGTCGTGCGATATGCTTTAATGACCGACTTTTTGTGGGATTTTCGTCGATCCATAACCAGTCTTGCATGCGTTTTGTTGGATGCTCGTGATACCAGCGTAGAAAGTAAGGTACACTCCGGTGGAGTACGACGAATCGCTTCCCGGTTTTCGCACTACGAACGAAAATCAATACGATGTTTTTCTTGACAGTGATATCTCGATATCGGAGGTCCACAAATTCTCCAGGGCGCAATCCACCATCTAATTGAGTCAATATAATGCTCTTAAGCTGGATGCTTGTTGTTGCCTTCGTTAAAGCAAGGGCATCTTCCCAAGTCACCATGTCATCAGGTCTCAGATCGCGAAGGCATTTCTTTTTCGGAACCGCTCGAATGTCTTTGAATCCTTTCGGTAACTCACCTTGATTAAGCCATCGCACAAACCTTTTGGTAATGCTGAGTAGCGTCGCGTAGGTGGCAATACTGTAAGTGCCTCTGAACGATCTAAAAATTTCGGACATCAGAGTGCAATTATTCATGTCTTGCTTGATATCTTTCGTTTTCAACAATACCTGCCGAATTCGAGCAAGGAACATGGATAATCGTGCATCAGACACCTCATAATCAAGTAGGAATTGACGAATATATCCCTTATTGATCTCAGTGACATCTGGATCGCCAAATAGCAAATTTGCCTTCCGATCGGCTATCCTCTTGTAGTCAACACACGGCATCGTTCTTCATAACCTCTGTCACACTTAAATATGGTACTTATTCTTTGAGAAGATGTCGGGACTCGAACCAAAAATAAAACGCCCCCAACCAACTTTGTATATTTGGGGATAGTCCCTACTTCTCAATTATACGATTTTTGGCAATTGTATTGATACCAGAAAATCAAATCATATTAAATATTTTTCGATACTAAATTAGCTATGATTAATTACGTATGTAAATACGTCTGAATTTTTGGGGATCAAATCATGAAAGTAAAAATGAAAAACGATCTTGAAATGAAGAATAAAAATTGAAACGGATGATTGCAAAAAATAGTTAGAAATGGGGAGGGTAATAGAAATTTCCGCAATTATTGGATGTCAAAGTTTTGGTGTTTTAGGAATTAACAAAGATTATGAACGTGTCTAATCAAAAAGATGATAACAAAGGTAAAATAGAGTTTATCATCCAGAATTGGCATCATTTAACTAAGGATACAAAAAAGGTATTGAAAATAATGGGAATTGAGCAGAAAAAATCATGAATATTGCAGATAGAGCAAGCCATAGTTCCCAATGATCAATTACCAACATTATAAAGAATTATAATAATTATTGATATATGAAATCAACAAACTTGAATGGGATTGATCTAAAAGAAGTTAGTGAAGCAATATTGGTCATAATGGAGCTTAGGCAAGATGTACAAGACATCAACCAAAAACTTGACTATGTGATCGAGCTATATGGTGAATTAAGACATCAGAGAGAAATGGAAAGTCAAGAGGATCTATAATGGAGTTTTTATCAATAGTAGACATATTACTGATTGGCGGAGGTAAAAGAATGAATCGAATTTGTTTAACTGGAAAGATATTGCGCAATGCATTGATGCAGGGTGATCAGGAAAGAATATTGACGTTTTTACTTGAAACAGAAACTGCGATAAAGAATCGTTTTACGGAAAGACGTCGGATTGCATTGGTGCCATGTTTGGTCTATGAAGCCAATCGGGATCTTGTTCAGTTTTTGACAACAAAAGCAATGGGAAAAACGGTTGTTTGCGAAGGATATGTTGAGAGATCCAGCCACCAGAATAACGGTGTTAGAAAATTCCGCACAGATGTCGTAATCAAACCAGAAACAATGGAATTTGTCCGATAAATGTCAGAAAATATACAATGTTGTAAATCGAAATTAGAAGAAAGGAGAGATTTTACTAATGAACTACCCGGCCGCTTGCGCTCGAGTATTGAGATTTACTTCAAAGAAGTTAAGCAGAATATGGGATTTCTTAGGAAGCAAACCGGAAATTATATCGTTCATTATGAATCCATTCGCTTGGCTGCTATAAGGTACAGTTTATTTCTTAACCTAATGCATTATAATGGAAGTCTGTCCTTTGGAGAAATCAGAAGCAAGATCACTGGTCAATTGGAAAAACTAAGTTTTGTCACTGTATTATGGGAATTATTCAAAACTCTGATTCACGGAATTCTCGATCAATTTGAACAGTGCATTGGTAAAAAAATGATAACGGCTATTAAAGATGCAATCAATAGTAGAGTTGAAAATTTTCTTCGAAGGGCTTTACAAATGGATGAATTCTCATGCCAGAGACAGATTAAGGCCGAAGCTCTTGGTGTCATGTGATACAAAATCCATGAATTTGAAACCTCCTCTGTGAGTTTTTAGTCTCTGCGTGCGTCAAAGAATTTTAAACATATTTTCTGGATACTATATTGAAAGTTCGAAAACATTTGTTACACTACTAAATTTGGGTTTGTTTTACCTTTTCTTGAAAATTCCATTATTATTGGCCTGATTCTGTTAGTAATAGTTTAACGCGGGAAATAGATTAACTTGTCTCCCTTGATAATTTGATTGACCGCAACAATTGGTACTCGCCGTCAGTTGGCATAGAGCTGATGAAAAGTGTGAAGTGTTGGAGGGAGATAAAAGGCAGAAATCTGTTTTGGAGTAGACTTTTTCAAGGGCGATCGAAGATACATCAAATTTTAAGGGGACCTCGAAAATTTTAGTCATAATTAATTTGGCACGTATTCAAAGAAAGTATGACATCGTTGTTTATATTTGTTGATCTATATTAATTTCAATTTTTACAAGGCCTGGGGCAACTCTTGATGCTCTGGCTTTTTAGAGTAATATGTTCCACCAATAATAGTATCTTAGCTTTCAACTAGCATCAAGATTCTATCTCGATTGTATAGAAGTTTATATTTTAAGTCGTTATTATTGTGAGATTAAATAAAAGTGCTACACGTTGTGTGGGATAAAATCAGCACGAAAAACATTTCTATTCTTTAGTGCTGATAGCAAATTGATTAAATCGCTAAGTGGATCGTAACGATTATGGGTTAATCGTTATAAAATTATGATGGAGAATATCATGGGTATAATTGTGTCTCACAGGATAAAGTACATTATTGCAGTTGTGGCGTTATTGACTGTATATACTGACTTTATTAGTCAAGTTTATGCGGCTGATTCCATATCAGCTGGTAAAGCAAAGGCTGGCAATGAGATTAATGTCAATCCCTCCTCAAGCGAAACACTTCGCGGTACTGGATTAAGAGATATAAGTAAGAGTAGCTCCACAATTGATCAAGGTAATAAGAAGATCCGCAAAAGCAAAAAGAAAAATAAAGATAAATTAATATCAAGTAATCAACAAGAAAAAGATTTGCCATTTCCTACCGAAACTAACACCACCGCCACCGGAATTAGAGATATGGAAAATCGAATTAAAAACCCCAAAAATGATAAAGTAATACCTGATCTTCCACCTCCTAAGCGAAAAGAGATTCCGAACATTCCTTTGGATAGTCAAAAAATTTTAAATGATAATGAACTTAGCTCTCCGCCCATTAGTATTAAACATTTAGAAATTACTGGAGATCCATTAGATATATCCTTTTTTAATACCCTAAAACCCACTACTGTCAAATATGGTTCACTACACTCTGAAATTAAAAGTAAACTTATTGGCTCAGAGTTATCACGAAAAAAAATTAAGGAAATTTGTCAGCATTATACACGAGAATTGGTAGTCAAAGGTACCTTGTTGTTTACTTCCTTAGAACCTAAATTTGACCTAATTGATACAAATACTTTGGAAATTAATATCAAATTCGGGAAATTCGGGAGAACTGCTTTTTTAGAAAGAGATAGAGACGATCCGAAAAAGATAATCCCATTTTCCGGCCGATATTACAGTAAAAAGCAGATTCGCGACCGATTAAACTTTAAGGAAGGTGATCCGTTCAAATATGCTATTTTGCGCGGCGATGTATTCGCTATCAATAGTAATCCTGACCTGACACTGGATGCGAAATTACGTATTAGAACCGATGCAGTAACCAATGATCGAAGTGTAAACATTGATTTTTATGTGAATGAAGAATTTCCTATTCATGCAGTACTGCAACTCGACAATACCGGTACCGACCAGACTGATGAATGGCGATCACGTTTGACGCTACAACATCAAAACGTGTTCAAGAGGTATGATATACTTTCCTTAGATACTTCAATTGCCATTGATGGCTCTATTTATACGGCTGCTGCAAGTTACCATTTTAAAATCCCATTTACTCTGCCTTTTGTTCATCATAATTCCGTTACGTTTTTTGGAGGAAATTCAGAATTGGAGGTAGATGATATCGACAAAGGACTTGATACGGAAGACCATGGTTGGTTTGCCGGTTTTCAATTAAAATTGGCAATAATTGATTCTGACATTCAATCATTAGACATTTTGTTGGGTATAACCCACAGGAATACTGAGAATGATTTAATTACGAATTCGTTGACAATTTCCCGGAGCCTTGCTTCGACGCCTATTGATATCGGGGTGAAATATTCGAACCATAAAGATGATATGTTTGGCGGTCGTAATCGTTTGGCTTTTAATTTTATTCTCCACAGAGACGGGCTGCTTGGTAGTGATGACGACGAAGACTTTAATAAATTCCGTCAAGGTTCGTCATCGGACTATTCGATTATCCGATTTCGACTTCATCGTTTTCAGAAGCTATTGCCGTCCTTGGGGAGTTCTTTACTATTTTTTAAAATAGACGGACAATTAACTACCAAGGATGAATCGCTTATTTCTACTGAGAAGAAAGCCATCGGTGGCTTTAATACTGTTCGAGGTTATAACGAACGAGAATTTCTCGGTGATAAAGGGATATCTGCAACTATTGAGTTGAGAACGCCGCTGTTCAACCGCCCCATTTACAGCCGTTATTTCAGGAAGTTGTCCGAGCGGCAGCAGTTCATTATGTTTAT
The DNA here is from genome assembly GCA_021772675.1 of Verrucomicrobiota bacterium. GTDB lineage: Bacteria > Verrucomicrobiota > Lentisphaeria > JABSQK01 > JAJFLO01 > JAJFLO01. The sequence goes on from JAJFLO010000316.1 coordinate 8,968, forward strand.
GGACTACGGTGATATTCAAAATAACGATTCTCTTCCGGGAGAAGAGAACTCAGTAGATTTGCTTAGTATAGGTTCAGGATTTCTTTGGCGGGTCGGAGATGTTTTTCAATTACGATTCGATTATGGGGTTGCATTAACGGATATTCCTGATGGCGATGATAATGGACGATTTCATCTCATTACCCAATTTCATTTTTAATCATCTAAAACATTTTTTTAGAAAGGATGGGATAATGTTTCAATATATAGGTCCTCACGAAAGCCTGATTTTTAGATTTATACGTTTGCTTGCAGTATACAGCCTGATCGGTTTTCCTGGTATTGCAGATGAACCTTTACCAACTGGAGGAAATGTTATTTCTGGAGAGGCAACAATCTTCGTAACGCCTGATAGTCGAACACTTAATATTAACCAAACATCACATGATGTTCTAATAAACTTTGATACCTATGATATCGCGGCGGATCATACGGTTAATTACTTTCAACCTTCACCGAAATCTGTTGCAGTGAATGAGATAGGCGGACAAGATCCCTCACAAATACACGGAAACTTAAATGCCAATGGTATTATTTATCTGATCAATCCACATGGTGTGGTCTTCGGTAAAACGTCCCGCGTCGATGTCGGCGGTCTGGTCGCCAGTGCATTTGCAAACAGTTCAATCGATTATGATCCAAATGGCTTATTGTTTCAAGATGCGACCGGCAAGATTATTAATCACGGTTCGATTACCGCAGAGTCGTTCCTCATACTTGCCGGACAGGAGGTTCATAACACCGGCAACCTTAATGCCGCAGAAGTCGCTCTTCTATCTGGAGAAGAAGTATTTATCGACCATGTCTCGGGAGGTGAAATATCCCTCATAATTGACGATATGAGTTATGACAAGAATGTCATGCATATCAATATTGATTACAGTCATAGCGATATCAATCATAAACAATTTTCAGCTTCAAACTCAGGTAAAATCAATACAACTGAACAAGTATTGGTGGTATCAAGTCCGAATGTCGAAGGACAATTCGAAAATACTGGAACTATCAGAACACCCAGCGGACGAATAATTCTACAAGCCGATGAAATCAAAGTTTCTGGTACTATTGATGTCTCGGGTCAACACGGCGGTAATATTTATATATTGGGAGACCAAATTAGTCTTAAGGATGCGAAGATTAACGCATTTGGAACGTATGGTGGTGGGACGATACTTATTGGTGGTGATTTTCAAGGAAAAAACCAAGCTATACCAAACGCTTCAATGAATTTTATTGATCATAACACAGAAATTAACGCAGATGCGGTTGTCGATGGTGATGGCGGAACTGTAATTGTTTGGGCAGATGAAATAACACGCTACTACGGTAACATTAGTGCTCAAAGTGGTACTAATTCAGGTGATGGCGGGTTCGTAGAGGTTTCTGGAAAAGAAAAACTTTATTTTATGGGTGATGTTAATACGTATGCAGAAAATGGTAAGATTGGTGTTCTTCTGCTTGATCCATTAAACATAGAGATAGCGACAGGTGGTGATAATATCAGTATGATCGGAAATGGTGATGGAACTGTTACTTTTGCGGAAGGGGACGGTGCAGGGACTAATACTATAACTCCTGCATCTCTGATTGGCTTAAACACTGCAATTGTGCTTCAGGCACATAATGATATTACAATAACCGATGATTTAGTTCTAACATTTGCAGCGTCAACCTTAACATTGCGTGCGGGAGATGATGTTATTGTAAATGCAAATCTAAAAACAAACAATGGAGCGATTTCTCTCACTGCCAATGATGGAAGTGGTTCAGAGGCTGGAACCGGAACCGGTGGTGTAATCACTATGGCTGATGGAATATCGATTGATGCAGGAAATCAAGCCATAACATTAAGCGCACAAGGCGATATAACAATTGGGAGTTTGATCACATCCTCAACCGTTGTGGTCACATCAACTGAAGGTTCGATTAAGGATGCAGGCGATGACGTTGCGGCGGACATCACTGCCGGCGGCCTGATCACGCTGACTGCATCCGGCAACATCGACGGCGGGGATCAGGCGGATGACTATCTTGACATCGCTGCTGGCGGGACGGTGGATGCAAGTTCACTTACCGCCGGTGAGTTGAAGTTACAGAGCGCGGGTGCGATCACCTTACAGGATGTGGATACGATTGACGGTCTGATCGATGTCCAGGCGGGCGGGCTGATCACGGCGACCGACGTTAATGCAGCGGACGGGACCGGTACGGACGACACGGTGAATCTGCATACGACAGCGGGCGGAATTACGGCGACCCTGGTTGGAGCGACCGATTTGATAACCTTAGATGCGGATCTAGGAGATATAACGGTGGGTGCGATCACGTCAGCGGGCACCGTTGCTGTCAATGCGGACAGTGGCGACATCGAGGATGCGGGTAATGACGCAGCGGCGGACATCACTGCCGGCGGCCTGATCACGCTGACTGCTTCCGGCAATATAGACGGCGGGGATCAGGCGGATGACTATCTTGACATCGCTGCCGGTGAGACGGTGGATGCAAGTTCACTTACCGCCGGTGAGGTAAAGTTACAGAGCACGGGCGCGATCACATTACAGGATGTGGATACGATTGACGGTCTGATCGATGTCCGGGCAGCTGGGCTGATCACGGCGACCGACGTTAATGCTGCGGACGGGACCGATACGGATGACACGGTGAATCTGCATACGACAGCGGGCGGAATTACGGCGACCCTGGTTGGAGCGACCGATTTAATCACATTGGATGCGGATGCAGGCAATATAACGGTGGGTGCGATCACGTCAGCCGGCACCGTTGCTGTCAACGCGGACAGTGGCGACATCGAGGATGCGGGTAATGACGCAGCGGCGGACATCACTGCCGGCGGCCTGATCACGCTGACTGCTTCCGGCAACATCGACGGCGGGGATCAGGCGGATGACTATCTTGACATCGCTGCCGGTGA
>JAJFLO010000317.1 GCA_021772675.1 Verrucomicrobiota bacterium
GTTTCGTCGAGCTAAGCCCTGCGGGCTCAACTCAACTCACTAAAAAGTAACTACAGGAAAGGTACAAAACCCTTAATATTAAGTTTTCTGCAAAGCATTCTCAATACTTTCCAATACCTTTCGATGACTTCGTGAAGTATCGCTCCTGACCTTATCCCAAGCCTGAGTTAACGCACTTGCGCTAACTGAAAAACGCTCAGCCAATTCGCTAAAACTATGATCGTGGCGACAGTATGTGCACACACAGTACATCCCCAGTCGACGCGCTTCGCGATGCCCGGATTTTCGTTCAAAAATTGTTTCAGGTGCAACATTAAGAATTGACGCAATATGATTAACCACTATTAGGGTCAAACCTGCGCTATTGCGTTTTATACAAACAAAGTTCAAAAATAAAATCTGTGTCATTTCTAAATTAAAGACATAATTGTTTAGTTTTCACTGTATGTATCCCAAGGGATAGCGTAGTCTGAATCTGATATTTTTTGGAATTTATCTGTAGGAGCGATAACAAGACCAGACGCGATATTCATATGTGGATAGGTCTTACGAAAAGCCGAGATTCCTGTTGTGTCTCCTCGACCAGGCCTGCTTTTTGTTTTGATTTCAATCGGATAATAAATACCGTCGCGTTCGAGTATCATATCAACTTCTGCACCACCGTGGGAACGCCAGTGATATATGTTAGGACGCAGGGGTAGAACAGCACATTGTTTTCGAATTTCAGCAGCAACAAATGTTTCAAATAATGCTCCTGTTAACGGATGTGCGCCTAAAGCGGAAGGTGAAGAGATTGCTTGAGCGAAACATGCAAGTCCTGTATCGGCGACATATCCCTTCGACTTACTGCTTATCCTTTTGATGACATTGCCTGAAAATGGCGGTATTTCAAACCATTGAAATGTGTGTTGCAGAATATCAAGCCAACGTCTTGATGTTTTTGGTGTTAATCCTAATTCACGACCGAGTTGGCTAAAATTAACTTCTTGTGCTGTCAATGCAGACATGAGACCAACAAATCGACCGAACAACTGTAAATTCGAAATATCAGCGATTAGTCGAACATCTCTTTCAATGTATGTCCTTTGATATCCGTCAAAGAACGGGGGAATTAAATCATTTGAAAAAAACTGGCTTTCAGGAAAAGTCCCACGCCATAACTGTTCGTATAGTGTTACTTTTGTGTCTAAACGTTTGCTATTATCAGCAAATGTTTTAGGATCATTTTCAAGCCAGTGCGGAAGCCAGGTTGATAATTTATTAGGATGGCAAATTTCACAAATGGAGAAACCCTCCAGATCAATGAATACAGCCCTTCCAGCAAGACTTTCTGCAATGGATTTTAATACACCCCATTGTTGAGATCCAGTTAGCAGATATTGGCCCGGGGATCTGTTATCATCAATTCTACGTTTGATAACGGGTAACAATTCGGGAGCATATTGAATTTCATCCAGAATAATTGGTGTCTTATGATTGTCTAAGAATAATTCTGGATCTTGCCTGGCATTCTGAATGTCAATTACAGGGTCAAAAACTACATAGTCCGCTTTGTGACCGAAAACTTTTTTTACCAGGGTACTTTTACCTACCTGACGTGCCCCAACAATGACAATAGCAGGGAATGTTTCCGCCAATTTTTCTAATCGGTTAGTTATTAATCTATTAACGTACATAACTTGAAAAATAGTACTGCAAGTATCAAATATCAAGTTTTAATCCTATTCATGTGGACATTCGGGATATCCCAGATATAAAACCTCTAATTTTAAGTTTTTACTACATTCCTACGGTCAAAATCTGCATTATTACATTTTGTGCGCATAAAGTTCAAAAGCAAAATCTGTGACATTTCTAAATTAAATAGCCACTTGCACAACTCTTCTTGGCCGCCTTTCAGCGCAAGCATAGTTGTGCAAGAGGCTTTAAAGACATAACAATAAATACGCAATAAAGCAATCGATTGAGATTGTGACATTGTGTAAACATAATTTCCCGAATATCCCGTCAATTGGCGGAGTTTGGAGTTCCGTCCCGCGACTGCGTGGAACGGGCCTTTGAAAACATGCATCCCCGACTCACCCATGTGCTAGACAAAAATAAACGATTCTATCACCTTAATCAAAACATCAACGAAATATTCCCGGCATTACTGATGCTGCGAAGGAACATTCAAGTGAGTGCGTTATTAGTCACACCGGCGATTTTGTGCATTTGGTCGACAAAATCATCGGAGATTTCGGCCCAGGAATACAACATGCTTGGATCATAATCCGCTCCGTTTGGCCATACAATTGTCCCCACTTCAATATCAACGGTGACTTGGTCAAAAAGTTCCTTATCTTTTAAAGGTGCGTAGAACTCTCCCCGTAAAACAGGTTCAAAATTTATCTCATTTACCTTTTGATCACTGAATCGTATGCGGAGAGTGTAATCTCGAAGAACTTCCACTTCTTCAACTTTGGCAAATTGATGTTTCATTTTGATTCCTATTCTAAATATCTACTTTAGTGGAGAGCCTTCTAGGGTACAAAATCTCTATTCTTAAGTTAATGTCGTTTTCGAGAGGTCAAAATCTGAAATCTGAATCTCCCGCCCCTAAGAAACAGAAACAGTGTACCCATACCAACTATTCCCACAAAAGTAAACGAATTTGTCACCAAAATCAATAATATTGATTAAAACTTGTCTTTTTGCTACCGCAACCACTTTTGCTATTTTTTGTTGTTATGATACGTAAGCGCCATCGCTATGCAATCGGAAAGTTCAGGAATTGGAATTTCCTCGTTGTTATAAAAAATAATTGCCCTATTCTTTTCGTATTTAAATTTGTCTCCATATAATTCTTTGAATGTATCCACCAAAGTTGTTTGGCAATGAAAATATATTCCATAGTCGCCATCAGTATGCTTTTCCTTGCCTATTCGGATAGTACTACTACTTTTTGTTTTACTAGTTAAATAACTCGGCTGGCCCCATTTTAGCGTTTCCTCTAACTCTCCTACACCTACTGTTTCGGACGCCACTTTAAATATGAGTCGACGAAGCTCCATTAACCTTTTTCTGGTCGTAGGTGGGAACTCAGAAAATACCTCCTTGACTTTTGGATTAGAAATTTTTTTGTTCATGTGTCGTCAAAAGATTCTCTATGCTCGTAATACATTTATTGTAAAAATAGTCTCCCGAAGATCTCGTCAATTGACCGAGTTTGGAGTTCTGTCCCGCGAAGTAAGCGTCATTGCTCTATTAAATTTTTGATGTAACTGAGTAATAGCGGCTGAAGCTCACTTTAGACTTCCCCCTGAAGATGGGACTACAAACATAGGCATCCTTGACACACCCATAGTTGCTAGCAGTCTGTCGGACTTTGGAAGAATCTACTGCGAAAATCGCATTCTTGGCGCATTTTTGTCCAAATTATCGTCGATCCCACGGGGCAATATATTCCTCAAATTTGGACAAAAATGCTCTCAATTTGACGATTTTCTCGTAACGATTTCCAAAGTCCGACAGGCTGCTAGACAATGATAAGCGATTCTGTTGCCCAAATCAATGATATTGGCTTAAAAATTTTTCTTTTTGTTACGGATTGAATATTAATATTTTATGCTGCGTGGTACCTATTTTTCTTGCACTCTATAATCGGTAAATTCTACACCGCCATCGACGCATCCCCTATTGTAAATCGGCCTGTTAGAAACCAACCTTGGCGCCAAAAGAAAAATTTTATACTAAAAAGTGGTTCTTTGCAAAAGGGTATAACTCAAGAGCCTCTTGCAAAACTATGCCTGAGACTGATTTTGAGTGCAAAATGTGCAGGTGCGAACATTGCATGTGAATGCGCATAGCCTTGGTACTATGTGCTTTATATGTAAATTTTGCAGATGTGCGCCTTACGCCGAAATCTGGCCAGGAAGAGTTTTGCAGGTGGCTCTCAACATTAAATTATCCAATTTCATCCAATATGGTCTGTAAACGTTCAATGGCTGTAGCCTTCTCCGTCTTTTTAAAATCGATTAAGAGTTCGAAACCTACGTGCTGCTCATTGATAAATTGTTCTCTCAAAGCAGATTTCCCCTGAAAATTCAACACCTGATAACTCTGTACAGGGTAAGCAATACCCTTGACCTTTATTTTATCCATTTTTTTGCAAACGACTTCATCTTTGATAAGAGAAAATGTTTCATGGGAGATCAAGATTTCATCGGGCTCTGCACTAGATTCAAAACGACTGGCCAAATTGACGCTACCACCAATGATAGTATAATCCAACCGATCCTCAGAACCAAAGTTTCCCACTGTACAGTATCCAGTATTAATTCCACACCGAATCTTCAGCGACTCATAAATTCCATCATTTTCCCATTTTTTCTGCAGAAAATTCATACGGTCTCTCATTTCAATCGCCATTTTTGCGCACGCTAATGCATCCTCCTTAACTCCCAATGATTCTGGATCACCGAAAAATATAAGGATTGCATCACCGATAAATTTGTCAATTGTTCCCCCATGACGAATGGCGATCTCTGACATTTCGTTTAGATAGTTATTCAGCAAAGTGGACAATGCTTCTGACTCCATCGAATCAGTCAGTTCTGTGAATCCCTTAATGTCGCTGAAAAAAATAGTTAGTTTTTTCCTATATGTTTCAATTTTCACCTCTTTTTTCCCGGAAAAAATAGATTTATAGACCTGGGGGCTTAGGTATTTTGCCAGTTTTGCAGCAAGCAATTCCAGCTGCTCTTTTTTTGTTTTAATATCATGTTGAGCAGTCCTTGTTTCTGATAATGATTCTTCCAGCTTATGCATTGTTTGAGATAATTCGGCAGTACGCTCTTCAACTCGGTTTTCCAGTTCAATTGAGTTTCGACGAAGATTACTAACAACAACTCCGAGTGACAATAAACCTATTGTTGAAAGTACAATAACCATAGCAAAAACACCTTTTAGATTCGCATTTGTTTGCTCCACAATCGCTTGAGTCGGATAATCAATCTCAATAATTCCCCGAAGATCTCCAACTTTCCAATCGTTTTTTGGTGTACCTGGATAGGAATTGTGGCAGTCTACGCAGCTGGTTTGTAAGATATCTGATGTTGCATAGCGCATAGACAAACGACCCTTGTAATTTTCAAAACGATAAAATGGTTTGTCTTTGTTTTTAGATAAGAATTCCCATGCATCGCGAGCAAAATTATCTTTAAGCCCACCACTCTCTTTTCGCCATGGAAATGGCAAGGGACTATAAAGATGAGATTCAATTCCATCATTGGTTTTCGCAATCCTTTCTCCAAATTTCATACTTAATGTGGCCGGCAATGGAATTGCACCAGGAATATTTTCGAAATCATGGGTGACTTTTACATTTTCAGAGTCCAATCGAGCAATTACATCTGAAGTATAAATTTTACGAAATTCTTTTAGCGTTTGAGTGTACGTTTCTGCATATTTCAGGGCGGAGAGACTGACAAGATTTGATTGAAGATGGTCAATATAAAGCAATAAACTTGCAACACTGATAACCAATATTAATACCAGAACAGAAATTGTTCGCCTATGAAGAACATTGAGACAGGCATTCCGCAATCGAAGAAATATAGAATGGGATTCGCTAGAGGGTTGCGCAGGCGCAACATTCCTTTTTTCAATCATCGTTATTTATCCTTATTTATTGAATCCCCAAAATTGTTGCGATTTGATTTGAAGTGGCATCATTGCTTTCCAAAATTTCCTGATTGCATCCAGGGTCGAACCTCAATTTTAAGTTATTGTAGTATTCGTGAGTTCAAAATCTGCGCTAGCAGTCTGTCGGACTTTGGAAGAATCTACTGCGAAAACCGCATTCTTGGCGCATTTTTGACGACTTTCTCGCAACAATTTCCAAAATCCGACAGACTGCTAGTGCGTTATATAGCTTAAATCATCCTCAAAATCCAAAAAACCATAAGAAATAGAACATGTTTATTTCTACAAACGTATGCGATTCTGATACCCAAATCAATTATATCACCGCCGAAACTTTCATGAAACTCGGCGTTCATTTAAGCTCTTGACGAACTTTGAAAAAGATTTCATTCCGAGTACGAATTACTGCTGTACCGTTGTCGATTTCTTCATCGCGCTCTACAGCAATTATATCAGCGATCGTTTCGTGAATTGCCCTTGGATGGAAGCACAATGTCATCCATCAGATCCAGAGTAATGGAAAGGCGATTGCTACGCGGAAGCGATAAAGCATTGTTTGTAATTTCTAAAGTAGTCATAAATTTATGATTCGCCTTGTCAGCCAAGTCTTTCCTATCTCCATAATAAGTTTCTATCTAATAAATTCTAATTCAGGATGTTAACCTGCATTATGATGATTTTTTTATTACGATCCATCATATCACATAATATCAACGGCTTATAATGTTATCCGGGTTCGAAATAGTAGACTATTTCTGCACGCGGATAAAAATCATAATCCATTGATTTCATGCAATCTGATGACTCTCATTACAAAAAATAATGAACAATGCAGGCTAATTGACAACGTCCTCAATGAGATGTACATCTTATTGAGGTTGCAGGTAAAGCGTGGTTCCCAGCTTTTTTACTGTGGTAGGGATGTTTCTGGTGTACCGTCTGACCACTTTCTTTCCCTCAAGGTCGACTTCTACGAAGCCCTCCACTGCGATAATTATTGGACTGTTAACAGCTGGTACGGGTTTGAGGTTTGCCAGAGCGCTCACAATTGCTGTACTTTCCGCGGCCGTCAGGTCTATAACAGTGGTAGGCGCGGGTGTGAATCGGTTTGGCAGGCATTGATAGCCTGGCTGATTGAAGAGCAGATTATCTTCGTAATTCGTGATAGCGTTAAAGTCTATACGCCCGGCCAGGGAAATTCGTCGTGCAATCCGAGTTCCACGCACACTGCAATTGAATCCCACCGTACCACGCTGAGCCGCCAAGCCTGTCTCAATCATGGAACCGGCCTGGATGGTCAATGCTGGAGCCACTCCGGCTGTTGTTGGAACTTGCGGAGTAGCGTCTACTGCCACTGTGACAATTCCGGCATTGCAACACTTCTTCTGATTAATTGTTGCGGAGTTTCCCAAAGGTACAGTCGTTCCAGGTTTGGTAAAGATGGTTGTTTGTGGGGGATTGTTGAGAATTGCCGCGTCTCTCGCGGCATTGGGGCCTACGAAGAGAATCCGAATCTGGGGGGGGGTGTCATTGCTCTTCTTGATCAATCCTTTGGCGCTACGGACAAACTTTCGTTCCACGGTTTTACCGCAGACTTGAAAACGAACATAGGTTGCCAGCTGTAGGTCCACCAACGTGTCGTGTTTCAACTTAGCGGCCACCGGCCTAACAAGCGTTGAGGTTTCTGCCGCGCTCAATTCGGTAACCGCCATGCCGTTGACGGTCCGGGAAACCTGTGGACATTGCAGGTTCCGGTCAAGAATCTGTACGGCCTTGGTAAACGTCACTGGAGCAAACGTAACGCCACCACGGGTTCCACCGCTGATCTTTCGTGCAAACACGGTAGCCCGCACTCTTACCCGCCGACCTACAGTGTCGGCGGAAGTGAACCTGATGCGGCTATCGCTGACCAGATCGTTGCTGGTCGTAGTGAATACTCGCGGACTCAGTTGCAAAGAAAGGACGCTGTTTGTCTTGCAGCAGGTGCCGGCAGGGAGCCTCACCTGGAGTTCCCCGCGAGGTTGAATCGCGCCTTGAGGATCACTATCCACATCTGCCACCGGATCTGAAATAGGATCGCTCGGAAACTCTACCCCACCGTCCTTTTTCTTCAATGGGCGTGGGCTTTTCAGCATACATCCTTCACTGATAACGGCGATGCCCACTAGAACACAGATCACTCGTGTCGCTACAGCGATTTTCTTACTGCAATTGCCACTATTTGATTCAGATTGTGGTTTGCTTATGTTCATTGTTTACCCCCTTTTATGTTTTCTGCACACCCGGGCATGCAATTTATTGACCCTAAAGATTGCCCTATAATACCTTTTACCTAAATCCATGAAGAACTGAAGAATTTGGGTTTAATGTAATATAACTTCCGACACAAAGAAAGGAAAAGCCAATGCGATAATTAGCAAGCCGTTTGAAAAAATGTTTTAGAAAAAGAATCTGAAGCATTCGTCGACCCCAATTACCCAGTCCAGGTGAAGAAACATTGAGATGTCCCAATTGAACTCTCCAGCTGCCATAGCCAGATTGAGGAGAAATAATGAAAAATTACGGCTTGATTGCAAGTGAAGTCTGTTTGTGTTTCCGTTCCACGCAGTCGCGGGACGGAAGTCTCAATGAAGCGACTATCAAGGCCTCCGATTCTCGGTCTTGGTTAATATAAGAGGAAACTTTGAACCGTTTTTTGATCAAGATTAAGAGTAAGATTATGATTAAGATAATCGTGCAGTCAGCCTCAAAA
>JAJFLO010000318.1 GCA_021772675.1 Verrucomicrobiota bacterium
AATAAAAATAATAGTCTATATATGCCGACAAATAAATATCACAAATAGCTCAAAAAATTTTGTTTATTTTTGAGGCAGGAGGAGACTTTTTTGCCAAAATTTTGGAAAAAAGGCTTGACATCAATAAGAAACTATGACCCCCGGAGTTAATCCCGGAGTTCCTGATCCTGATATCCCTTTAGACAATAATTCTGCAGAACACCACTTTCGACCGGTTGCAAATTTCCGCAAAAATTGTTTTGGCGTTCACAGCGAAAAGTTCGGCCATATCACTGCGATGATGCTATCAATCATTGCTACATTGAAGCTGAATGGCATAGTCCCCCGAGTATTTTTACAGGAATACTTTCAGGCGATTGCAGCCCATGATAGGGTTTTTGAATCCATCGCAAAAGATTTTTTGCCGTGGAATCTACCGGCCGAAAGCCAAGTGCGACTTACCGCAAAATAAAATCTTGTAGATTCGGCATGAATATCTCGAACCCCATTGAGAAAACAACGTCTTTACCGAATACTTACCGCGATGTTACCGTTGCTTCCAGATGACTCGGAGTGAGTGTGAATTTTTTCTCAATGTGACCCCTCATCTAAAAACGATAACAAGAAAGAAACTATTGCTTTACTACCCAAGAGGCAAAGAATTAAGCCCCTTTTCGATTAAAGTAATATTTTTAATAGTTATCTCTTGATTCCTGGTTGTCTGTGCTGTAGCTTTTGGCTTCATATGGAATTTTCGTTGTAAATATCAAATTTTAGGGGTAGACATGGAAAAGATACCGCCGTTAGTGGGGATTGATTGGGTGATCATCATCGCGTTCTTTATCACTACATTGTGTATAGGTCTTTATTATTCAAAACGGGCTACAGGAAGTTTGATGGATTACTTTGTTGCTGGACGAAAAATGACCTGGTGGCTTGCTGGCACTTCAATCGTGGCGACCTCTTTTGCTGCTGATACACCTCTGGTTATTTCGGGATGGATGCGATCTATTGGACTTGAGAGAAATTGGTTTTGGTGGGGAGGGATAATGGGCATGATGTTATGCACTTTCTTTTTTGCGCGATTATGGCGAAGAGCCGAACTCATTACGGATGTCGAGTTCAACGAACTTCGTTACTCAGGTAAACCTGCTGTCGGATTGAGAATCTTTCATGCTAGCTACCGGTCAGTAATTCAAAACACCCTGACAATGGGGTGGGTTACCTTGGCGATGACAAAGATCATTGATGTGACCTTGAATATACCGACTTTGGTATTTTTAAAAGGTAGTTTTTTACCTGAAACTGTCACGAAAGGTGCAGATATAGCTAGCCAAATCGACATGAGCATGATCATGTCATGGCCTATAATTGGCGAGGCAATTATACCTGCAAAGGCCATCGGAATTATAGTTTGTTTGTCTGTTGCAGCGTTTTACAGCACAATTTCCGGTCTATGGGGAGTGATTGCTACAGATTTTTTCCAATTTATTTTCGCTATGACGGGAACCATTATTCTAATGTTCATTGTGTTTTTCATAGCTGGTGGTCCAGTTAGTATGGTGAACAAAGCAAAACGAGTAGTGCTCGATGGAAAAGTAGTTAATAAACAACCATATACTCGTAACTTAGTAGATCGAGGCCATGTCCTCGAAATTGTGGGCACTGAAACAGAACTCACAAAATTAACGACTGCTGGATTACTGGTTCCCTCTTTGTCCACCGACAACAAATTAAGATGGAATGTTGACGGAATATCCGAAGATCAACTTTCAGCATCATTAATCCATCTAAATGTATCTGGTATAACTAAGGTAATGGAACTTTGGCGTAAAGCTTACACTATCAGCAAAGTTAAATTCACAGATTTTGACGAAGTAGAGAAGATGCTTGGTGCAAGAATCTTATTCTATGAGAAACCCGCTTCAGGTAAGATCTACGAATATTATCGCCTGGCAAGCATAAATCATGAAAACACTAAATTTACGTCACAGCTTGATGCAGTAGGTGTAGAGAATAAGAGCGAAATTATGGCAGCCTTCAGAGATGACCGAGTTGTTGCTCCTGCGAAGATTACTAGCTTCTTTCCTCCTTTTGATCTGAAAGGGGGAGGTTTGATGGCGATCTGGGCTTTGGTCGTTTTTCTAGGATTGCAGTGGTGGGCCGGTGGTGAAGGTGGCGGATTTCTCGCCCAGAGGCTGTTTTCGTGTAAGAATGAGAAACATTCTGTACTAGCAATGCTTTGGTTTAGTCTGGCACATTTCGTTCTTCGACCTTGGCCTTGGATTGTGGTTGGTATAGCCTCCCTATTCCTAGTGCCGGACATCACTGCATTTGGCAAGCATTATGATCAGGAACATGTATATGCGATAATGTTAATGAAGTATCTTCCGACCGGTTTGAAGGGGCTCATGGTAGCTTCACTGGCTGCGGCGTACATGTCAACAATTTCCACTCATGTAAATTTTGGAGCATCCTACATCGTCAACGACTTGTATTGCCGATTTATAGATCGATCTGGAAATCAATCCAGGCAGGTGCTAGTTTCGAAGATTGCATCGGTATTCCTCGCGGTTCTGGGAGGTGTCTGTGCATATTTCATGAAGACAATTGACCAAGGCTGGTTCTTGATGTTCGAACTCATGTCTGGCAGCAATTATGGGCGAACTGGAATTCTGACAAAAAATTGTGATATTTATAGAATTCCATTGATTTGATTGTAATTCTCACAGGAAATTTGAAAGGATGAATGAAAGATTATTGCGATTCGTTAATTTTGCCGATGCAAT
>JAJFLO010000319.1 GCA_021772675.1 Verrucomicrobiota bacterium
AGAAATAGAAATAGAAGGAAAGCGTTTTTTGCGCGAAGTCTGTTCACCTGCTACCCATCTGACAGTATTTGGACAGATCGATTTCAAGCGTTTTTGTTATTACTCTACAGATGGAGAAAGTATTAAGCCTCTGGATGCGACAGCTAATTTGCCGGATCGTCAGGCGTCGTATTTTGTCCAGGATTTATTAAGTCGCCTTGGTAATCAAGAATGCGACCTATGAGGAAGCGCGGCTATTTTTTAAGGATTTATTTGGTCATGGTTTTTCAAAACGAACCGTGGAAGACATTGTTTTGAAATCGGTGGGGACTTATGAGAATTATAAGGTAACAAAAACACTTCCAGAGAAGGATAGCGAGGGTGAATTTTGCGTTTTACAGGGAGACGGGAAGGGGGTTCCTGTTCTTCCGGGAGAGAATCCGAATTCGAATGGCAAAACGAAAGAAGCACTTGTTGGTGTGGTGTATACAGTAAACCCTCATATTCGAAGCGCAGAAGAAGTGGCTTATTCTATGACAAATCCTGAATTGTTAACAGAGGATCAACGTGACCATCTTCGTGACAAGGATCGTGCGCGAAATATTAATTATCAGGCGAGTGTTGAGAAAAGCAAAGAAGAAGTGTTTGAATCACTTCGTACAGAGGTTGATCAGCGCAGCAATGGATCGAAAATGATTATCTGCTTATTCGACGGAGCCCACGTCCTGTGGCGTTTAGGGCATAAGCATTTTTTGAACGCAGTCTTTATTCTGGATATTATTCACGTGCTTGATTATCTATGGGATGCCATCCATGTATTTGAGAAGAAAGACACAAAAAAAGCGAACCAGTTGGCGATGACTTATCTAAAAATGATTTTAGAAGGTAAAGTTGGCTATGTGATTGGGGCTTTGCGTCAGCGTTTGACCAAGAATGAAAAATTAAATAAGGAAGAGAAAAAGCTTGTCAGAAAAGCGATTACTTATTACGAAAATCATCGGCAATATATGAGATACGATAACTATCTTGCGAAAGGGTACCCAATAGGCACGGGAGTTGTCGAATCGGCTTGTGGTCATCTGGTCAAAGACCGGATGCAAAAATCGGGTGCACGGTGGAAAATTGTTGGAGCAGAACCGGTCTTAAAGCTTCGCTCAGTTTATGCCAATGGGGATTGGAAGACATATCAACAGCTACGCATAACAGAAGAGCATAAGCGATTGTATCCGTATAAGTTAGCAGCATAATTTAGTCTCCAAGAAATGGAGCCGCACTCAAACTATCCCCTTGATGAAGGGGACTTTCCTGCAAAGGGTGCAGATACAGTCATTTCTTTGCTCGATCATTACTTTGAACATTATGGACGAAAAGAGAAGCATGCTCTTTTAACAGCAGACAATTGCGTAGGTCAAAATAAGAATAACGCTATTTTACAATATCTTCTATACCGTGTTATGACAGGGAGGCATAAATCCATCACTCTTTCATTTATGCTTGTAGGACACACAAAATTCTCACCTGATGGATATTTTGGGTTAATCAAAAAGAAATACAGACGTTCAAAAGTATATACCTACCACCAATTGGTGGATGTTCTAAATTCTTCAACGAACGGGAAGTTTAATGTATGCCAGACATTCAGGGATGCTGACCAAGATAGAAATGTTCAGTTTCGTAGGTGGTCTGGCTGGCTAAAAAAGTACTTTAGGGAGCTTCCCGGTATCACGGGGTATCAACACTTCCGATTTACGGCAGCTTCCACTGGTAAGGTTGTTGTCAAGCAGTACGCTGATACAGAAGAAAAAACAATTTCATTACTGAAAGGCAAAAAACTTCAACTTCGTGGAGATGTAGACTATCCAGAAATATTTTCAGCAAAAGGTCTAACAGCTAAACGGCAATGGTATTTGTACGATGCGATCAGATCGCATATACCAAATGCAGTAGATAAGGATACCACCGCTCCAAAACCAAAAGTGCCCCGGTCAAAAGAGAAGGAATGAAAATCATGTGATCCCATAGCTCGGGTTGTCGGAATTATTGCCCATTCACCCGAAGGTAGGTTTTCTTAGATAACACGCCGAATTGTCAATGGTGAATTGTCAACGACTAATTGCTAATGATTGAAACCAAAAACGAGAAAAATTATCAATTCACAATTATCAATTCAGATCAGTTCCGCAGTATTCGATAATCTTCAGTATATCTTGATTGTATAGGAATTTGTATTTTAAGTTATTGTTGATGCGAGACAAAAGCCCTGGCAAAGCCGGTTAAGTTCATTTATATGCGTCCATTTCCCCCTGGTATTGTAATTCACACCTCAGAGATTGAATCTGGATTAACCCGGATTTCTCACATTACTTCTAAATCAAAAGCGTATTTCGCTAATTTAAAAAGTCTTAACTTGTTCCACGATTCTACTCAGCAGAACTCGACACACTGTCATTTGCTCATCTAGGTTAAACCACTGAATATAGGCAATCTAACCTTTCTCTCCACAAAGTATGTACAAAAGGCGGGCCAAAATATCAAAAATTTTTTTTATATATCTTTAAAATATTTAATATTTTAGCGGAAAAGTTTTTAAAATATATGATTAAAATATACATAAGTATCTTAATTAAAGTGTTTAACACATTTTTGTTTCATTTTTGGTATGTAACAAGCTGTAACGGATTGCCATAGCGATAATATGATCACTCAAATTTACAAACATTAATAGACTCTTAGTAAATAATACACGTACAGACATGAATGATAACACTATTCTAATTATGATCGAAGAGGCGGCTGAAGCCATCGTTTTTGCTGATCCAATGGATTTGCAATCTCTTGCGCTAGTCCATACAAAATTAACAGAATTAAATTCACTAGTCGAATTGCAGTCGTCTGAAAGAGTCGCGGAAGCGACAATGGCAGCAGCGTGTCTAATTGAAAAAATTATCCTCGGTGAGATATCAGATTTAAAAATTCAGTCGACACTGGACACGGTTTCAAAAACAGTCGCCGAACTTCAGGCTATATTTCGTGATGGCCGATCTATTCTTGATGCCCAATTTCCGGAGGAACTCGGTTTGGATTCCATCCATAATCATCAAAATGTGGAAGAGGTCGCCGATAACTTTCCTGAAAGTAAGATGATAAATGACGATGTCATCGAAGTAGAATCAAATAATTACGAAATGAACAAATCAGACAATTTGAAGGGGGATTCAGAAAGGGTTGAATTTCCATTAGAAACGACCGATGAATCTTTTTTGGGAAATGAAGAACCCGTAGGTATTCAAGAGCCATACGATAAAAAGGTAAAATCTCAAAGGATTTTACTTGAGAAATGTGATTCTGAATTATTGGGTGAATTCATTTTGGAATCAACTGAACACCTGGAATCAGCCGATACCCATTTACTTACCTTAGAGGCTGCACCTGATAACGATGAATCTATTAATGCAGTATTTCGTGCCTTCCATTCAATTAAAGGTGTAGCTGGATTTCTGTTTTTGGATGAAATTGGTGGGCTGGCGCATGAGGCTGAAAATTTATTGGACAAGGCCCGCCAGAAACGGATTCTTTTGACAGGTGACAGTATTGATGTGATCTTTGAATCTGCTGACCTTATGAAGACACTTATTGCCGCCATAGAACAGGCTATGGTTTCAAAAAAAGACTTGTATACCAATGAAAAAGTGGAAGTACTTGTCAACAGAATTAAGAATATTTCCGAAGGAAAATTTGATAACAAAAAAGTAACAGAAGCTGATCGTCAAATTCAGAACTTTGTCTTGGATGAATCCTCGGAGGATTCTCTTGAATGTAATATTAGTCAATTTGAACCTGAGGAATCAGTGTCACAAACAGCACAATCTGCTGTTGCACTGAAAGAAACGATAAAAGTTGATGCCTATCGATTGGATCGGCTTGTCGATTTAATTGGAGAACTTGTTGTGTCAGAATCAATGATCAGACAATCTAGGGAACTACAACAAAATAAAAGTGCAAATCTTAACCGGCAGTTAGTCCTTCAGCAGAAAATAACCCGAAATCTTCAGGAATTAGGAACAAATCTTCGCATGGTTCCTGTAAAATCAACATTTGGAAAAATGGCCAGATTGGTAAGAGACTTAGCGAAAAAATCCCAAAAAAAAATTACCTTAACAATGGCGGGTGAAGATACTGAACTAGATAAAACTGTTGTCCAAAAAATTGGTGATCCGTTGGTTCATATGATTCGCAATTCAGTAGATCACGGCATTGAATCGCCACAGGATAGAATTCAGGTAAAAAAGTCGGAAAACGGTACGATTGAATTACATGCATTTCATAAAGGAGGAAATGTATTTATTGAAATCCGGGATGATGGACGTGGCTTAGATCCACAAAAGATTCTGGACCGGGCAATTGAACGAGGGCTTGTTTCAGCCGAAAATAACCTGTCAGAAATCGAAATCTTAAACTTAGTCTTCCAGCCTGGATTCTCCACAGCTGAAAAAGTGACTGAAATTTCTGGCAGAGGCGTCGGTATGGACGTTGTTAAACGAAATATCGAACAACTGCGAGGCCAAGTTGAAGTAAAGTCTACTGTGGGGAAAGGTAGTGTTTTTTCGATGAGAGTTCCCCTGACACTTGCTATCATAGACGGTATGATCGTCCAAGTAGGTTGTGAGAGGTACATCTTTCCGACATTATCAATCACGAAAACTGTAAGACCAGATCCTAACGATATTTCGACCGTAATCAACCGTGGTGAAATGTACTGCCTGCATGATCATCATATTCCCTTATTTCGTTTATACAAATTATTCAATATTGAAAATGCCAGGACAGAATTAGATGAGGGATTAGTCATTGTTATAGAAGATGAAGGAAAACAAATTGCCATAATGGTCGATGAATTACTCGGTCAACAACAAATTGTTATTAAATCACTTGGAGAGGTGTTGAATGGTACTTGCGGGATTGCCGGAGGCGCCATTATGTCTGATGGCCAGGTAGGTGTAATTTTAGATATTAACGGATTGATTAAATTAGCCCGCTCAAGATGAAAATTTTTTTGAACACAAATCATCAGCGATTTTTATGCTGTGATTGATGCAATTTAGTTATAGATAATGATATGAATCATGAGATTGTTAACAAAGAAAGGAAGGAAATAGGATGACAGTTCTACTTGATAATAGCAAAGATACGGATAGGTCCACGTCTGGTCTCGCTGCACTTGTCGGAAAATATCTGACATTTAAGATTGGACACGAAATGTATGGCCTGGAGATTTCAAAAATTCAAGAGGTCATCAAAATCATGGATATCACTCGCATTCCCAAAATGCCCGAATCCATTCGCGGTGTCATTAATCTCAGAGGAAAAGTCATTCCTGTTGTGGAATTAAGGACAAAATTTAACCTTGGCGTCGAAACAGAATGCGACCGGGCCTGTATTGTCGTCGTTCAAATAACTAGAAATGATCGGCAGGTGGCAATGGGAATTATCATCGATGAAATCCTTGAAGTACGCAACATTGAAGAAAATCAACTCGAAGAAGCCCCTTCATTTGGCACTGATATAAATACGGATTTTATTTTTGGGATTGGTAAGCTTGGGAAAAATGTAGTCATTCTTCTTGACATTGAGAATGTACTTTCGCAGGGAGAATTAAACATAATAAATCAAGTGAAATAGATCCACACGTTTACCAGATGGTGCTGATAGTCATCTGTTCATAATCAGGTTTTAGTAGTTAACACGTCACAATAATAATAAAAAAATAGGAAGGAATCAGATATGAAATTTGGAAATCTTAAACTGAGTACAAAAATAAGTCTGGGATATACACTTATTACGTTGCTACTTGTCATCGCAGTAGGAACAACAATTGTGCAAATTAAACGAATGAATGCTCGTGTCTCTATGGTCACCGAACAGCGAACACCATCTGCAATGGCAGGTATGGAGATGCTTAATGGTATTAATCATTCGCTCGCCTCACTTAGAGGTTGGATTATATTGGGTAAAGATAAATTCAAGAAAGAGCGCGAAGTTGCTTGGAAAGATGAGATTGGTCATGCTCTTGATTCCATGAAAAAATTATCAAAAACATGGACAAATCCAAAGAATATTCAACGATTGAAAAAAATTGAAGAGAATTTGTCGAATTTCAGCATTTACCAGAAAGAAATCGAAGATATTGCCCAGCTAGTAGATAATAGACCGGCAGAAAAAATACTGTTTCAAGAAGCGGCTCCACTGGCCGGTAAGCTTGTAAATAACATAACCAAAATTATTGATATTGAGGCAGGATTAGCAGCGACACCAGAACGTAAAGCACTGCTGGGTATGATGGCTGATGTTCGAGGAACTACGGGATTGGCATTGGCAAATATTCGTGCATATTTGCTTTCCGGAGATGCAAAATTCCAACAAAAATTTGATAAAATGTGGGCAAAAAATACGCGTCGTTTCAAGGATTTATCCGATAACGAATCGTTACTGAACGAGGACCAGAAAACTGCGTTTCTTGAATTTAAAAAAGCACGGGAAAAGTTTAGCCCAATGCCTTTAAGAATGTTCCAAATTAGGAGTGGTGTCGAGTGGAACCTTGCTAATAGATGGTTGGGAACAAAAGCAGCGCCAGTTGCCTTTGCAATCAAAGAAGAGTTAAGCGCTATGAAGGCAAATCAACAGCAATTGCTACAAAAAGATTTAGATGAGGTTGCAAAAATGACATCACTTCTTTTTCTCATTGAGTGGGTGCTACTCGGCAGTGGAGTCGTATTTTCGATCATAACAGCAATTATTATTGTGCGTGCGATTACCAAACCTATAAATAATGTGATCACTGAATTGACACTCGGATCCGATCAAGTGTCATCATCGTCCGGTCAAGTGTCTAGTGCAAGTCAGCAGATGGCTGAAGGCGCGAGTGAACAGGCCTCTAGTTTGGAAGAAACATCCTCTTCCCTTGAAGAGATGGCATCGATGACCAAGCAAAATGCTGACAACGCCAAACAGGCAAATACAGTCTCGCTTGAGGTTAAAGAGTCCGCTGAAAAAAGTAAATCTGCGGTAACTCGTATGTCTGCTGCGATTACAAAAATTAAGGCATCATCTGATGAAACGGCAAAGATCATAAAAACGATTGATGAGATTGCATTTCAAACGAACCTACTTGCTGTAAATGCGGCAATCGAAGCTGCCCGTGCTGGAGACGCTGGAAAGGGATTTGCAGTTGTTGCAGATGAAGTGAGAAATCTTGCACAAAACAGTGCTGAAGCTGCAAAAAATACATCAGCGCTTATTGCTGAATCCCAGGAAAATGCTGCAAATGGCGTAGCGGTTTCAAGTGAAGTTGCTGAAATACTTGAGCATATTATCAAAGGAATTCAAAATGTTGCCCATCTTATTGGCGAAGTTTCAGCCGCATCTGATGAGCAATCCCAGGGTGTAGATCAAATCAATACGGCAATTTCTCAAATGGACCAGGTTACTCAATCCAATGCAGCGAACTCTGAGGAATGTGCTGCATCCAGTGAAGAACTCGCTGCACAATCAAATAAACTTGGCGATATGATTGGCGTACTTGTATCGATTGTTGACGGCGCCAATGCTAAGGGATCAGCCAATAGAAAAAATCAAAACATAAATAGAAGTCGAGGTGAGTCGAATTCTCTAACTTCGAATATAAGAGAAACTGGGCAAACACTTAAAAGTTGTGAGAATTTAAGTCCAAAAACAAGTGGTGCAATTAGCCAAGGAAAAGAGACTGGTGCAATCGGCAAAGGTCCTGATAAAAAACTTATTCCGGAATTAGTACTTCCTTTGGATGATGCGGATTTCAAAGATTTCTAATAAAATGCCAATTGAATCTTGCTAAATCATTAGGGTAAATGGTTCATTTGACATTCCATAATAACACTTATTAGGCAAAAAAACGAAGCCCTCTATTTCAATTTGATTGATTTAGAGGGCTTCGTCGTGCGGTGTATTTAATCCTATGTTTACCACTTTAAAAAGTTAAAGTACTCCCTAAGAATAAGATAACAAAATATTTAAAACATTTATTATACGTAATTCGTGGCTTTATTCACTTTGTCTAATATTTT
>JAJFLO010000320.1 GCA_021772675.1 Verrucomicrobiota bacterium
GTTTGTCACACTCTACGAAAACATTTGCCGTGAACTTCAGCGATCCTATCCCATTAATGAATCGTTGGCAAAAATATTAGTGATGATTTCTCCACAAACTGGCAAAAGTGTAAAACGAGAATTTGAAGCGTCCCCAATATTCGACGATAATTTGGACAAAAATGTGCCAAGAATGCGGTTTTCGCAGTAGATTCTTCCAAAGTCCGACAGACTGCTAGCAAAAATAGATTAATGTACGCAGGCCAGTATACTTTTGTATTTACCTCCATAGCCTATAACATTGCAAAAAGAATGAGGAAACAAAATCAGTAATTTAAATGGTTTAAGTATATTTGATGATACGAACTTATTGGGTTCAACGTACATTATACACGGATTTTGGATTTATATTTAATTAAGTAAAAATGACCTATAAAATATAGTTTTAATATTGCGAGCTTATCTAGCCTGATTAATTCATCCGGCCTCTACTACGTGCCCATATCTCATTTCATATAAGCGAGTTATGAAGAACCCAAAGACTTGAAATAGTTTCCGCCACGGTGGATTTTTAACACTATTCCTACACCTTCGGAACCTACATAACTCATTGATCTAAAGTAAGCTAAGCACTCTCGCAACGAAACTGCATGAATTAATCAGGCTAGTGAGGCTTCAGTGATAAACGAAAATATGAATTTATGGTAGAAAATAAAATGTAAATAATTTATAGTTTTAAGTTCAATCAACCTGAATTCAAACGTCACATGCAAGGTATAACGACAATTTATAAGGCGTAAATGACCTGATAATCCTTTGACACTCACTGCACCAGTCTAAACCAGCTTAATTTCGGTTTATTGGCCTTCGGCACCCCTGTGCGTGCGTTGAGAAGTGTTAGGAATTATTTTTTTTATAAACATTCTACATTTTTTTACATCAGGTTTTTAAAATTATAATCGACACAAATAAAAGGACTCAATGAATTATGGTAGCTTTATCTTTTTCCAAAGGATCTAATGGATTAATTCCAGCGATAGCCCAAGATTATCAAACGGGTGAAATCTTAATGTTAGCCTATATCAATGAGGAATCATTTAATTTAACATTGGAAACTGGATATGCGACGTACTGGTCGCGGTCTCGGAATGAACTGTGGAAAAAGGGGGATACGTCTGGCAACCTACAAGTCGTTAAGGAGATATTGGTTGATTGTGATAAAGATGCAGTTATTTTTAAGATTGATCAACTAGGTGACGTAGCATGTCATACAGGAAAACGATCATGTTTCTATAGAAAAATTGAAAATGAAAATCTCATTGATATCAATGAATAAATGAAAGAAAGAAATTTAGAATGTCCATATTAAAATTGGGATTACCCAAGGGAAGCCTTGAAAAAAGCACTTTTGAAATGTTTGCAAAAGCTGGGTATAAAATAAATTTGAGTGCAAGATCGTATAGCCCCGATATAGACGATGTAGAAATCGAATGCATGTTGATTCGAGCTCAGGAAATGGCTCGGTATGTCGGTGAATATGTTTTGGACTGTGGATTAACTGGCTATGATTGGATCATAGAGAGTGGTGCGGAAGTTATAGAAGTTGCCGAACTTATTTATGGCAAAGTAAAGCGAATTCCATTGAGATGGGTTCTTGCGGTACCAGAAAATTCTGAAATTAAATCACCCGAGGACCTTTCCGGAAAACGTATTGCTACAGAGGCTGTTGGCATCACAAATCGATATCTTAAAGAACATGGCGTTGAAGCGATCGTCGAATTTAGTTGGGGAGCTACTGAAGCTAAGCCACCTATATTGGCAGATGCAATCGTTGAGATTACAGAAACAGGATCATCTTTGAAAGCCAATAAGCTACGAATAATAGATACATTGTGTGTGTCTACTACACGGTTGATCACAAACAATACGGCTTGGGCTGACGATTTTAAAAGAAAAAAAATGGAACAATTAGCGCTCTTGCTCAAGTCAGTCTTAGCTGCAGAAAATAGAGTTGGCATTATGTTGAACGTTGAGAAGCAAAATATACCAAAAATCTTGGAAATATTGCCTGCACTCAAAAAACCCACAGTTTCAACGTTGGTCGATGAAAACTGGGCAGCGTTGAATACTGTAATTGATGAACATGTAGTTAGAGAAATAATCCCAAAATTAAAATCTGCTGGAGCTGAAGGAATTATCGAATATTCATTGAATAAACTTGTCGAATAATTACAAAAATATTTATAAAAAAGTTAACAATTTTTTAATATAAAAAAACATAACTTACTTAATTAAATGCTCTTATATAATGATTTTTTATATCAAAAAATATTTGTTTACAAACTAAGAAAAGAATTCGTTTTTTTCAAATATATTTTTGAAATATTATATAAAAAACAATATAACCAATCACTTTTTTAAATAGTTATATATATATGAAATATTTTATTATTTGCATGATAAATTGTTAATAACTTGTGAATAAAGTGCAAATAACTCTGCTTTTTTTGTTCATGATGCATTCAATCCAGGTATTCTTAACAAAAATGTAATATGCCTCTTTCCAAAGGGTGTAATATTATCAAAAAGAGCAGTTAATTTTTTTTACAGATTTCTTGACAAAAATCTTGAATTGCAAGTTTTTCATCAACATTATAATTTAAAGTTTTTACGAACTTTTCAACAAGATAAAGATTTCTCATCGCGAAATGTATGTGTGGCGCATTTTGCTTGTCATCATCCGATAAATCATTGCATAATTCAGGATTAGCAAGTTTCATTTTAGAGATTCCACTAGCAATGATGTATTGTTGGGCATACCAGCTATAAACAGCACTTATCAAATCATCCCTGACTTTTACGTAATTTGCCATTTTTATAGCTTCGAACTGATTAACCAATCTTTTTTCAATTTCTTTGCTTTCTCTATATTTATCTAATTCAATTTCTTTATCTTTTACTTCATCATTATTATTCACCGATTTTTGTAATTCTTCTAAAATCCTGGTGATTGAATACGATGCTGATGCCGCTGTTTTTGCCCCTGATCCTTTGGTCATCGTTGCTAACACCTCGCAAAGTTTATCCTTTCCATAAAAATCGTATACATATCTGTCTCCGAAAAGTGAAATTACGTGACATCGAGATTTTATTGTAGGCAGTAATGCATTAACATTTGACGTTAATAATATTAACAATGTGTCAGGAGTGGGTTCTTCCAAGGTTTTCAGAAATGCATTTTGAGCTTGTATTGTCATTCGATCAGCGTGATGAATCAGACCAAGTTTTTTCTCATTATTTGTTTTTAGGTACAGGAAATGTTCCAACTCGCGAATTTCATCAATGACTATTTGTCGCAGTTTTGATGCAGGTTTGATTTCAAAAAGATAAGGATATTTTCTGCGTATGATATTTTGACAATTATCACAATTTCCACATCGGTCTCCAGTATTAGTTAAATTTTGGCAAACATTTAATTGTAACCAAAAATTGACAAAAGACTTAGGATATTCTTTTCCTGCATAGGTAAAAATCCAGGAATGCGAAACTCGGTTATTAATACGAGCATTTCGCATATAGTAAGTTAGTTTTTTATACTTTCTGGGAATTGGATCTGATTGAATTATTGACATAATTGACTATTAGACCATGTAAAATATTTTTATCTTCACCTGCATTTAAAATCTTTATTCGCTCAGGATATGCTGCTGCTATTTTCAAATATCCTTTACGTACATTTTCATGAAACAGTTTTGATTCTTCCTCTATTCGATCTTCTTGATCGTATTGAATTGATCTATTTTTGTTTCGGGAAGATGCTTCACCAATTTCTAAATCAAGCAGAAATGTTATATCAGGCCAGCAACCTCGGGTTGAAATTTCATGTAAGGTATTAATGAAGTTTAAATCGAATCCACGAGCATAACCTTGATATGCAGTCGTAGAATCTGCAAAACGATCAGATATAACGATGCCTCCATTACTTAAAAATGGCTGAATTACCTTTGATACAAGTTGAGCCCGACTGGCACAGAACAAAAGCAGTTCGCTTTCATCACAAACGGCATCTTCACCACTGACATGTTTAACGAGATGTCTCAATTTTTCTCCAACATATGTTCCGCCTGGTTCTCGAGTCTCCAACACCCTAAATCCTTTATCTTTCAATGTATTTACCAGTAGGTTGACTTGCGTTGATTTTCCTGAGCAATCAGGGCCTTCAAACGAAATAAACAGACCTGAAGACAATTTTTTATAATTTTCCATTTGATATAATCTTCAATAAATCGGATTAAATTTGCAAACCAGTCATTCTTTGGAATTTTTCATTTAGGAAAAATAGAAAACTTATGCGGAAGGCGTACCAGTTTGCTTCTTGTCGTGAACATAATCTCTATACCATTCAACTGTTTTAAAGCTATTGCAAACTGTTATAATTAGTGTCTGAATAAAAACACTTATTTAAATAAATGCTTCTGCTTGTCAGTAGAATTAACCCCATTTCAACGCGTCGACGTTCTGCATCAATAATTCACAACAATCTAAGAATTCGGGTTCAATATCTGAGCGGGCTGTAGACAGATTCAGAAAATCTAATTTACCATAGTTGACGATCCAATGATCGATATTGTATTGCTTCTGAAAGATGCGATTCATCAATGTCTTCCCTCTCTGCAAGGTCCGAAATAGTTCTCGCTACGCGAAGGATTCGGTCATAAGCTCTGGCGCTTAGATTTAATTCGTTAATCGCCATTTTTAATAAATGCTGACACTCCGAATTTAACGTGCAAATTGATTGAATTTCTTTCGGTGTCATATTTGCATTTCGCGATGTTGATGATTTAGAAAATCGATTGATTTGTCTATTGCGAGCATTGGAAACTCTCTCACGAATACTGCTTGATGATTCACCATTAGGTTTTGACATTAATTCCTTTTCTGAAATTGGACCTACTTCAACATGAAGATCTATCCGATCCAATAATGGTCCCGATATTCTTGAACGATAACGTTGAATTTGATTTGGTGTACAACGACATTGGCGTTGGTAATTGCCATAATGTCCGCATGGGCATGGATTCATGGCCGCAATTAGCTGAAAATTAGCGGGAAATGTTACAGATCCAGCTGCTCGGGAAATAGTAACATCCCCATTTTCTAATGGTTGTCGAAGTACCTCTAACACACTTCGTTTGAACTCTGGAAATTCGTCCAGAAACAACACGCCATTATGGGCCAAACTAACTTCTCCGGGTTTGGGATTACTTTGACCTCCCAGCAAGCCTGCGTCGCTGACGGTATGGTGAGGAGATCGAAATGGACGTACAATGACGAGAGGGCACGTTTTCTCCAGGAATCCACTAATACTGTGAATTTTAGTTGTTTCCAATGCCTCCTCTATTTCCATCAGAGGCAGGATTGATGGGAGGCGTTGAGCTAATAACGTTTTACCAGTACCCGGGGGACCGATTAGAATAATATTGTGACCGCCAGCTGCAGCAACTTCCAGAGCGCGTTTTACAAAATCCTGTCCTTTAATATCGACAAAATCAGGAGAAGGATTTTTGTGATTGCTGTAATAATCATCCAGGTTAATATCAACCGGGAATATGGATTTATCCCCTTTGAGATAATCCACTGCTTCATTTAGATGATCAATTCCGATGACGTCTATTCCGTCAACGATTCCGGCTTCTTCAGCATTTGGGTTTGGTACGATTATACATTTTTTACCAGTATTTTTGGCATGCATAGTGATTGGTAGGATACCAGTAATAGGACGAATCAGCCCATCAAGCGCTAATTCTCCTACAATAAACTTATTTTCGAGAGACTCACCGGGCAGTTTATTTATAGCTGCAATCATGCCGATTGCAATTGGCAAATCGAATGCCGCACCTTCTTTTTTAATATCTGCTGGTGCTAGGTTTATTGTTGTATGCCCAAAAGGATGGACATAACCACATGCACTGAGCGCAGATTTGACACGTTCGCGACTTTCCCTGATGGCGTTATCTGGAAGGCCTACAATCGCTACATTAGTTTGTTCACCGACTCCTGTAGCATTAATTTCAATTTCTACTGTATATGAATTAAATCCCTGAATGGCAGCACTGAATACCTTTGCTAACATGTTATATGCCTTGGGGTGATTAAAATGTGAAGATTTTAAAATTCTGTAATGATCATGAAGTTTGAATTATGTTGGGTGGTCCCATGCCATTTCCAATAGTGAGGCAGTCAATAACTACAATATCACATTTCCGGCAATATTATCATTATGTACCGTCGGTAATATTAATAACTAAGGCTAATTAGTAGCCCAGTTAGTGATATCGTCACTATTTTTTGCCTTAACTGTTTTTGCATCAAATGAGTCATCTGTGGTTGTATTAACATCGTCATCCACTCCGGCTTCTCCATGTTGTTCATCGCGTCCCTTTGACCATAAATCAAATTTTTCTGGATTCATGATTTTTAGTGGAGTCGGTGGCAGTGGAGAAAGATCGACGCTGTGATAATAAAATGGCTGTCCATATGGATCAACATAACCTACATCGCTACCGACGGTGATTTCGTTGAGACCTAACTGAGTATTATCTATATAAGATTTTCCATCTGGATCTAAAAGATTTTGCGCCCACCAACTTGCCGTCAGTTCAATTTCGTTTTCATTTGCTTCAGGATAAAAATACCAGTCGGTTTTATACTGTTCAAATATAACTTCTAAGGCCGCTATTTGCGCCCTGCATTTGTTTTCTTTCGCAAACCGAGTTGCCATGCTCGCACCGCCAAGGACTAGACCAACCAATATCATAATTATCACCATGGATGCCAGAATTTCAATAAGAGTAAAATATTTTATTTTCATGTGTGCTTCTTCAAAGTACGTATTTGGTAGCTAAAATTATAGTACTATTTTTTCCAGTATTTTGGTTTTAATCAATATTTCTAACAACAATACCTATCTTATTCTAAAAAACAATGACTGAGTGCGTTAAGTAAACAACAGACTAATGACTCGAATGTTAATCGCAATCACGCCTTCGACACGTGTTGATAATATTTCTACCTAAAATGGATGTCAAAAAACACACTGCATGTAGTATAAATATTAAATTGATATGCAGCTTTGAGTTCTTCAGAGCTGGTGTTTAATTCTTCTTTTTAGGTCGAAACAAATGAGTACTTGAACCGTAAAATAGTTCTGCGGATTCCATAATAGTTTCACTTAGTGTGGGGTGAGGATGAATGACCAATTTTAGATCGGATGCCAACGCGGCCATTTCAATGGCTAATGCGCCTTCAGCAATTAATTCCCCAGCACCCGGACCGCAAATTCCCATTCCTAAAATGCGGTCAGAATTCGGGTCAAGTATTATCTTGGTCAGTCCTTCAGTTCGATTAAATGTCATCGCCCTGCCGGAGGCTGCCCAGGGAAACTTTTTTATTTTAACATCAATTTTATTAGATTTTGCATCTGTC
Source organism: Verrucomicrobiota bacterium (assembly GCA_021772675.1). Taxonomy (GTDB): domain Bacteria; phylum Verrucomicrobiota; class Lentisphaeria; order JABSQK01; family JAJFLO01; genus JAJFLO01. The sequence goes on from JAJFLO010000320.1 coordinate 7,465, forward strand.
TCTGTTAATCCACACCACGCAAGTTCAGGATCCGTAAAAACCACTGCCGGAATAGCATGGGGAGCAAATTCAACTTTTTCACCTGCAATAACTTCAGCAGCAACGATTCCTTCATGAGTGCCCTTGTGGGCGAGCATTGGGTCACCAGTGATATCCCCAATAGCAAAAATTAATGGATCGGTTGATCGCCGTTGTTTATTGACAGTAATAAATCCTCTGTTATTAACTTTTACCTTGGTATTTTCTAATCCGATGTTATCTGCGCTAGGTTTACGACCGATCGCAATTAAAACTTTTTCAAATTCATACTGAGTTTTGTCAATACTATCTCCAGAAAGTTTTACCTTTACATTCTCTTCTAATTCTTTGATGGCTTCAACTTTTGTATTAAGTAACACCTTAATAGATCGGTTTTTTACTTGCTTCTCCAGTATTGAAGCCATATCTCTATCGGCACCCGGTAGCAGGCCAGATGTCATTTCTACAACTGTTACCTTGGTCCCTAGTGCATTGTAGACAGACGCGAGTTCTAATCCAATATATCCGCCACCCACAACCAATAATGAATCTGGAATATCAGTGAGTTTCAACGCTTCAGTTGAATCCATAATTTTTTCGCTAATTTCCGGAAATCCAGGTATGATAATTGGTTTTGAACCGATGGCAACAATTGTATAATCAACGTTCAATTCCATGCGTTGACCATCATTTTCTTCTATAGAGAGGGTATTGCTATTCTTGAACTGAGCAGTGCCTTGAATGAATTTAATATTTCGTGCTTTAGATAACTGACCTAAGCCAGAAGTAAGTTGAGTAACGACATTATCTTTCCATGTACGCAACTTATCAACGTCAATGCCAGGTTTTGAAAATGAAATACCGCATTTAGATACCTCATCTGCTTCGGATATGACTTTCGAGATATGCAGTAATGCTTTTGAAGGGATACAGCCTCTATACAGACAGACACCACCCGGATTTTTTTCCTTGTCAATCAGCGTTACTTTTAAGCCCAGATCAGCTGCTTTAAATGCAGCAGCATATCCAGCCGGGCCTCCTCCTATGACACCAATATGTGTCTTCGAATTTTTATCAATCATAATTATTCCTGTATGAAACCTTTTATTATTGCGATTGTCAATTTAACCGTGGCAGTGATTCTTTAGTCGTATTCAACACGTATTAAGTATTGATAATGAGAACCGATACTATAGACCACAAACGGTTTAAAACTAAAATCATAAGTTAGCAAATCTTGACAATTCATTGGTTTTGTTCTATAATCGTGTGCATGTAGTACGTTTATTTGATACGTTATTTAATTTACCAATAGTTTAAGGAACTATAATTTTTAAGCGAGTTATTATGAGTATAGTTGTTACAGATGTTGCAAAAGACCAACTGAGGATATATCAGAAGACCAACGATGAATTCATGCGTATAACTGTAGAATCTGGCGGGTGTTCAGGTATGACATATAAAGCTACTATTGATTCAAACATTAGTGAACAAGACGAAATTGTCTATGAAGATGGCGACATAAAAATAGTGTCTGATGGCCGCAGTGCGTTGTATTTAAGCGGTTTACTCGTTGATTATTCAAATGACTTAATCCAGTCTGGATTTCGTTTGTCAAATTCCAATGCTTCCGAATCATGTGCTTGCGGGGCTAGTTTTGCAGTGTAGAATCGGATTAAATCGTGCAGTTTTTACTATTACCGGCAATCAATATATTATACGAAATTGATAATATTTAAGTCATTCAAATAAGGTACATTCCAAATTTATGAGCGTTGAACCTATCCCTTTAACCGGTGGAAAATCGGTTTATTGCATCAACGAATTTCAATTGAAACAAGCATTTTCGCTTGCCAATGATGACCCTGAAAGTTCTCCAAAAATACAAAAAAAGATTTCAGAGCTTGAAGAAATCTTTGACAGAAATGAGCAGGCGGCTCTTGCATTTGTTCTCATTGACCGATTATTAAAAACTGTAAAAAAAACTGAAATCTAAATACAGATGTCAAAAATTGAGCTGGAAATTAATCTTGAGTTTACGCCAAATCCGAACGCGCTGAAATATTCGCTGAATAGACAGCTTCTGGTTACTGGCACTGAAAATTACACATCTGAGGCAGAAGCACAAGAACTTTCTCCTCTTGCCGCAAAACTGTTTAAATTGGTAGAAATCTCGGGAGTGATGATTGGTTCGACGTTCGTGTCGGTAACAATCTCTAACCAGGATCGACTACGGGAGCTTAACAAAGAAATAATGACTACTATACGGGATCACCTTGAGTCAGGTGAGTTGATTTGTAAACCCCGAGACAAATCCGAATTAAGGGGGGATATTTCCGAGGCGTCGCGAATAATAAAAAATATTATTGATAACGAAATTCGACCCGTTGTTGCAATGGATGGTGGTGACATCACATTTGAACGATTTGAAAACGGAGTGGTTTATCTTGAAATGGTTGGTGCATGTTCAGGATGTCCTAGTTCAGCGATGACACTTAAAATGGGAATCGAAAATCGACTGCAGCAAGAGATTCCGGAGGTTCAGGAAGTTGTTCCAATATAAAATAGTGGATTTTCTAAATGATATTGGACCTCTTAAGCAGCATCTTGTAGTCATTTTCTAATTCGTTTACCATAATTTTCCAATCCCATCTTTTCTCTACGAATTCCTTACCGTAATTACCCATTATTGCCATTTTTTCTGGTGCCGTTAACAGTTTAACTACTGCGTCTCCAACTTGTTTATAATCCCCTGGATTACATATATAACCTGTTTTATCGTTGAAAATGACTTCAGGCGTCCCGTCAAGCTCAAATCCGATCGCCGGTTTGCCAGAGGCTAACGCTTGGACAACCGAACGTGGAAGGCCTTCCCGCAAAGATAAATGAACTAAAATATCCATCAACGCGATATAATTGTGAATCACCTTTGGATCTACTAATCCAGTAAATATAAAATTATTTGTTAAGTTCATTTCTTTTACTTGATTATACAGGAAATCTTTAAGAATCCCGTCACCCACAATTAGGAATTGGACATCAGGGATTTTCTTGACAATAAATGGCGCTGCTTTAAGAAGATAATCATATCCTTTTAATTCAAATAATCGTGCAACCTTACCTACTACCGGCCGATTTAAATCAATACCCAATTTTCTTGCAAGATCAGGACTTTTTTCACTTCGTAAAAACGGATCTAGATCCATACCGCTATAGACTGTCTTATAGTTTTCTTTTTTTCCTATTTTATTATCGAGGTACGCTGTGCTCATTGCATTTGCGACAGTATACATTCGAATCGAATATTTTGCGGCAAATTGTTCAGCTACGATGTAGAGGCGGTTTTTCCAGTAGGATTGATAGTTATGAAATGATGGTCCGTGCACAGTATGAACAATAACGGGTATGTTGGCATGATCTGCGGCAACTCTGGCAATAACGCCGGCTTTGGAACTATGTGTATGAACGATATCAAATTTTTCCGCCTTAAATATTTTTTTAAGTGAAAAATAGGCAAGAATGTCAAATATTGGATTTATTTCTCTGTGGAGATTGGAATCTATGATCACTCTCAGGTCTGGAATCTTAATTTCGTCGAGGAGTCTGCCTTCCGGGCCAGTTGTGGGGCCGGTAACTAATGCACATTCGTAACCATGTTCCAAATGGCCTTTGAGTGAAAGTAATGTATTCTCTTGAGCGCCGCCGACGATCATTCGAGTTATTACGTGGCAGATTTTCATTATGTCCAAAATTGATAGAAAATTATATATATAATCGGATTAATCAGTTTGGCTAAGCAGGAAAGGGTATCTATTTTGAAGTCGGGTTTAATGCCTCAATTGGTGGGCTGCCAAATTGAACTGTATCCTTCTTAACTGATTGCAGTTGCATTTGTTTGGATTTATCATTTTCCAATGAAAATTTCGGCATCTAATTTAATTGTTACGGTTGTTGGTGTCTGCTCCTAACGAACGTCAAGGCCTGGCGTGATCAATTATAAAAATGTGAGTTTGATCACGATTTTCTCAAATTCCTTTTTCTCGTTCCTGTCAATTTTATTATAGTAAATAGTTTCGGGATGCTTCGCAAGATAGTTTACACTTTTGAGTATGCTGTGATAGAAAATGCAAAAAAAATAATATCGAATATCGAACAAGGAATGTAGAATCATGAAGTTTTTTCCTTCGTCATTCATAATTCTTTGTTCGATATTCGATATTCAATTTAAATGAAAGGAATATTTTTTAACAAAAGTGTAAACTACTTTTTCGAGCTTAGCGTAAAGCATCCCAATAATTCGTATAGTTTGTCATGGATGCCGATATTTTGGAGTTCAAGCTTCAGCTTGGTTTTTGTTTTTTGAAGGATTAAATAAGCAAGCTCAAGCTTGAACTCCAAAATATCGGCAATTCAATCCCAAATAAATTCACCGTAATCTTAATGCGTTTCACCCATAATTGCTGATGGCTTGCGGCTTCAGCTAAGATAGCGAAAAACTTTGGTTAAGGTGTCGGGATTCAGAAGAAACTCAGATCCGCTTGTGCTCTGATTTCTGACACGTGAACACAGAAACCCCTTAAGTTTGAAAAAAGATTCTTTATAGAAACGATTCAAAGAATAATCTAGCTAATGGGGCACAGGTATCGCCGCCGGAATCGCCATTTTCAATTAAAATGGCCATGGCATAAACTGGATTGTCGACGGGCCCATAGCACACAAACCAGGTATTTTTCCTCTTATTTCTACCAAAACCGACTTCAGCTGTCCCAGTTTTTCCGGCAAGTTCAATCTTAGAGTTGCCAGCTTGATATCCTGTCGCATGTTCTCCTTTGATTGCGTTGATCATTCCCTGTTGAACAATATGCAAAGACTGTTTTGATATATTTAGTCGGGAATTTACGGATGGACTAAATTGTCTAACTTTATTTCCTTTGCTGTCTATAATTGAGTGAATTATTGACGGTTGATACACTGTACCACCATTAGCAATTGCTGCCGTAAACATTGCCGCTTGCAATGGACTCATACTTATTAGCCCCTGACCAATCGAAACCAGACCTGTATCAAATGCATTCCAGTTTTGCCTTTGCCGTCTTAATTTTAGCCGTCTGCTGGGGATTAGTCCTCGGGATCCACTGGCCGGAATCTCAAAACCGGTATTTTGCCCGATACCTGCTTTTTCAAACAGTATTCTTAGTCTATTAATTCCCAGAGATAAAGATTTATCAATAAAATAAGGATTGCATGAGCTTTCAATCGCCTGATAAATGTTTATCTCGCCATGACCACTGATATGCGCACACCTTATTTTAGCATTACCGATTCGAGAATAGCCTACACAGGTGTAGAGTTGGGTTGGATTTGCAATATTATTCTCCAAAAGTGCTAATGCAGTGATGGGTTTTATTATTGAACCCGGCATATATCCACCCGAAATCGCTCGATTTACCAGTGGTCGATTTTTACTGTCACTTGCAAGGCTGGAATACGTTTTACTTATTTCATTGAGATTATAGGTTGGCGACGAAGCAATTGCTAACACTGCACCTTTATTACAGTCTAACAAAACGAATGCGCCCCGCCTACCCGTCATCATTTTCTGTGCGATAAATTGTGCTTTACTATCTATTGTAAGAATAATGTCATCTCCAGAAACTGCTTCTTGTTTTTCTACAGTTTCTTCATAAAAAAAGCCTAGACTATCGACGCGAGCGAGTTTGCTTCCTCCCTTACCTTTCAATCGGTCATTGAAAATTCGTTCAAGGCCCGTTCTCCCGGTTAATTCTGGAAGATAGTATGAGTACGCATCACGGCCTTCTATTAAGTTCGGATCTTGATTCCCGACAAAGCCAATGAGGTGAGCACATATGTCATTCATTGGATAAATGCGCTTAATGCTTGTTGAAATTTCTAAACCAGGAATACCCGGAATGATTTCATACAGTCTTGCCAATTCTATTTCATTTAAATTAGTAAATGCTTTGAAAGGGAGTGCGGGATAGACGTGAAAATGCCGATTGACTTCAGCATTGGTTATTGTGAGTTCCCTGCCAATTATTTTGGCGGTTTTTATTAGTTGTCGGTATAAATATTTGACGGTTTTTTTTCTGCCTCGTTTGCCAGGTTGTCTCAATTCATGGATATGAAAGTTGACATCATATGATGGTTCATTTTCGGTGAAGATTTGCCCATCACTGCTAATAATTCGGCCTCTTATGGGAGGTATTCGAATTCGTCTAATACTCTGTTTTGAAATTGATTCATTATGCATTTTTCCTGATCTTAATTGTTCGTTCCACAAACTACATAAAAGAGTTAACATTAACATGCATGAACATCCTGCAATGGTAAGTATTCTCAGAGTTAACCCTTTATATAATTTGTCCAATGTCATAGTTTGTATTGAATTCTTGACTGCATGCTAAAGGTATTTAACCCTAAACTCAATGAAATTTTATCAAAAATGTAAATTAGTAACGGATACATAAATGCTGATGTGACTAGAGTTGCAATTAAAGGAAATAATTTTAAGAAAACGTGTGGAAAGCTATCGATGATAATTGACACATTTTCCAAATAAAACGTATATAAATAGTAAATTAAGCCGATAATTCCACCAGAAAAACACTGTGGGATTGCAGACCGTCTATCTCCGAGGTTTCGCCAGGTTCGTCCATAAAAAACCAGTAAAATTAGTAACGGTAAAGCGGTTGTATTCCGGTTGAAAAAAAATTCGATTGCGATACAAACAACGGCACCGGAAATTAGACCCGACATTGTTCCATAAGCGACTGTAAAATAGAAACAAAGAAACAAGGCTCCTGAAAACATTACTCCCAAATTAGACCATGTCAGTTCTATAAAAACGGTTATAATTGAAACGATGAATATCCACGTTATGCTAACCATATATGTTTTCTAAAAGGTATAGTTTTTACTTGAGAGCCCATTAAAAATTTCGAACAACTCAAAATGATGAAATTCTTGCACAATATCAAAAGTGGCATAGAACTCGAATTGTTTTGATTATTTTAGCATCTAAAATTGGAATTTAACGACGGGAATAAATTTGTAAGAATTTATAAATTACTGTTGCCCTTCGAAATAAAACGGATATTAATACACATAATCGTCGAGTTTAATTTACCGGTAAAGTATAGAATAATTAAGATTAATGAAGCGAATAAAAAAATATTTCAAATTAATGGTGGTTCTAGGGGTGATGATTTGGTCTGTTAGAATGATATACCCGGCGTATGTTGAGTACTCAAAAACTAGAATACAACTCTATGAAATTGAAAAGAGGTTGCTTGAACAGCAAAAAGAAAACGAAAATGTTCGTGTCAGGAATCATAAATTAAAAACGGATTTAAAGGCGGTAGAGCGGGTCGCAAGGGAAAAATTTGGCTGGAGTAAATCGGGCGAAAAAATATACGATTTCAGTAACTGATCTTAATTATGTGAAATTAAGATTCATATCGTATCATTTTATCTTATTGAATTGACTTGTGCTTGATTTGTGATGGCGAGTGGGTAATTTTACGGTGAAAATCGCCCCTTCATTTTCGTCGCTTTCAACGGTGACTTTACCGTTGTGATTTTCTATGATTCGTCTCGAAACGGCCAGACCTAATCCAGTACCAAGATCACCCTTTCCGGTATGAAACATTTCAAATACTTCATCATGACTTTCTTTTTTTATGCCGACGCCATTATCAATAATTCTAATTAACATGTAATCCCCATGGTCGATCAATCGTATTTCAATTTCAATCCGACCTTTACCCGAATTTCCATGAAATTCTTTTACTGAATCGGCCGCATTATTTAATAAATTGAGCAGTACTCTGTGTATTCCTCGGCTATCGATTTCTGCATAGAATTCAGAACTTCGCAAATTATCATCTGTTATCACTTCTACGCCATAATCGCTTACCTGTGCCTGCACCAATTCAACAGTTTCGATTATAATATTTGCGACGTTGTACATTGTTATATCTTCAGAATCGTCTTTTGACAAATTAAGTAGATCAAGTACCAAAGTTGATAAACGTTTATGGTTCTTAGAAAGAATATTCCATGCTTCGTTCATCAGCTCCTTATCGACACTATCAATCCCTAAACGTAATAATGATACACTTCCTTCAAGACCATTCAGAATGTTTTTTACATAATGTGATAAGCCAGCAGCGGTTGTTCCTATTGCTGCCATTCTTTCTGCCTGGATATTCTTTTCGACAAGTTTACTATTTTCAATTGCCATACCCGCTGAATGCGCAATAATAGTTAATAATCTCAGATCCTCTTCTTGATAATCCATTGTTGATTTCATGGAAGATAGGTAAATCAAGCCGCACAAATTATTTTTACCAAGCATAGGTACGCACATGACACTATGAACGTTAAAACCGCACAATGACATGCTCTGAAATCGTTCGTCATTTGCAGCATCCACTGATAGAATCGAGTCGTTATTTTGTTTTACGAAATTTACAATTGACTTACTAATATAATTTTCAGACGTGACATCAGCACGGCCTTTTTGATTGCGACCGGCGACCGGAACTAAGGACTCCTCTTCGGGTATGTGCATTATTAGATAGGAGCTATCAGACGGTATCACTTGAAATACAACGTCAAGAATTTGGTGATAAAGCTCGTTTTGGTCAGAAACAGATGATACTAGGCTTTGAACTTTGTAAATCGCGGCGAGTTTTTGTTGTTCTCTCTTCACTTGCGAAGCCGTTATATCACCAGAAATAGTTAGGCTCGCAGCCGTAATTGGGCTAACCCGGGCAGATATTAGTGATTCATCGAGTGCAGTGGGTTCTTCAATTCTTGTTGGAATTGTCAATTCAAATAATGTGTTTCCAATCCGAACAGGTGTTTTAATTGGAAGATCTACTTTTCCCTTTATTTTTTCGCCTTTGATCCAAGTTCCATTTGTGCTCCCAAGATCCTTAATTTTCCATTGTGAGTTTTCATAGGAAATAATTATATGAGTTCTTGACAGGACTGTATCTGGAATTGAAATATCTGCGGATATCGCTCTTCCTAAAGAAACACTTTCGCTCTTTATCGGTATTTCTCTTCCAGCAGCAGGACCGCCGACAACGCGAACAACGACGTTATCTATCCCGTTCTTTCTGTCTAATTTATTCTCTTTGGTTTCTGCTGGAATTGACATCTTACGATGATTTTTTTGGTGTTTTTATCGTTTCGTCTTGAAATTATGCAACTGTTTTGAATATCTGATTTCTACGATGAAATCCAGTCCTTATTGGGCCTGGGATGCATTGAGCTGACAATTTTAGTTAGTGTCAAACGAATACAATAGGCTAATGTAACGATAATGTACTTGGCTTGCAAGAGAAATTACGTGACATTGACGATAACAGCTTAAATTTATTCTGCTAAACAATTGCCAGTTTTTTTTGAGATCTACTGGAAAGAATTTCCAAAGCCATTTTTTTGAGTTCAGCTATCGGATATTTGATATTGGTTTTGCTGGAGGGTGAAAATGTAAATTTTATTTTGTGCTCAATATTCTTCAAGATTTCATTATGAGGAGGTAAATTCTTTTCAATGATCATAATCATCGATTTTATACGGTGACATAGTCTAATGAATTTTGGGAAGATTATGAGTTCAATTAGGCATTCGTCGTTGCGGGGATCAAAAAAAATGTCTAAATTAATCTCAAAGCGAACGATTGGTAATAAGAGACTGATTGATGGTATAGACACGATTTTTTCTTGACATATACGTAGATTTTCACCACTTAACCACGAGTAAACTTCTTTTTGACTAATAAATGTTCTTGAATCGTTTCTGTTTAAATTTTTGATAGTATGATCGGATTCAATGTTACGTTTTTTGCACAATTCATTCGCTAAACAATCGTTGCCTGATTCAATCAGTAATCTAACAATGAAGTATTCAATTTCCTTTAGAGAGATATTTTTTTCTTTTTGAATAGAATCAGTTAGTCGTTTTTTTACATGATTCAAAATATCATCAATTATTTCATGGTTGAGGTAATTATTTTCGACAATATTAAATAGTTCTTCTTTTAAAATTTCAAAACTCAAAAGGCCGTTTGCATCGTTATCATCCTTTAGAACTATCAAATCTGTTACGGGTTTAATCATTTTTCACTTTTCTTTAGGCTTTTGATTTCGTTGATAAACTCGTCTACATCCTTAAATTGCCGATATACAGAGGCAAATCGAACATAAGCGATATGATCGAGGTTTTTTAATTCATCCATAATAATTTGACCAATTTTTTCACTTGGAACATCTCTTACAGCTAAATTCTCTATTTCCATTTGCACGTTATTGACTGCATGGTCAAATTGATCCTCTGATACTGGTCGTTTCCAACATGCTTTCTTGATTCCGTCTCGAATTTTATTGGGCTTGTAGTCTTCTCGGCTTTGATCATGTTTAATGACATAAAGCTCTGTCGGGATTATTTCTTCAAGCGTCGTGAACCTATGGCTGCATTTAATGCACTCGCGTCGTCTTCGTACAGAGTTACCTTCTTTTGAAATTCTGCTATCAATGACTTTATCTTCCTGAAAAGAGCATCTGGGACATATCATCTTTTATAAGTTCCTTATAATACGTTCAATGCCGATAGCTTTGCCGGTCTGAGGATCAAATTCAACAACTGCGCCGCACAATTGAATATTGCTTTCAATTACTTTATAGTGTGAGGGCATACCCGATGTGAATGTTTTTACTACTGCGTTTATGTCTCGACCGATGACGGATTCACGGCTTCCAACCATGCCAACATCCGTTATATAAGCTGTTCCATTAGGTAGGATTTGTTCATCTGCTGTTTGAACATGAGTATGAGTTCCAAACATCGCTGTAATTTTCCCATCTAAAAAACGTCCCATGGCAATTTTTTCACTTGTTGCTTCTGCATGAAAATCAATTATGATTACGTTTGCTTTGTCTTTTACTTCTTCAAGAATTGACGCAATTTTAGTAAATGGATTATCGCCGTGATGTTGAATGAAGATTCGTCCGATTAGGTTAATTACGCAGATTACTCCACCGATCGGAATATTAAAAATACCATATCCTTTTCCTGGTTGATCAATATGAAAATTTGCAGGCCTGAGTACGTAAGGTAGTGATCGAATTTCTTCAATAAATATTTTTTGTTTCCAGATATGATCACCTGACGTAATGATATCGACACCGGCATTTCTAAGGGATTCGACACATTTTTTGGTTAAACCGGAACCGCCCGCAATATTTTCGGCATTCGCAATGCAAAAACAGCAATTAAATTCTTTTCTTAATTCAGGGACAAGTTTGCAGACTGCCTTCCGTCCGCCCTTTCCCACGATATCGCCGATGATTAATATCTTCATATTTTATACTTAACTATAAATAATTTTTAAAGTTTGCACGTTTAACAATGATAAATTTGAAAAGGTAACTTAAAGTTAAAGCATCATTAGTCTATAATAAATCAAAATTAAATAAGGAATGTGGATAGTGGAATATAGATTATTTCCTTATGCCTAAAGGATATGTGCTGAATAAGTCGATTTATAAAGTAGAGACAGAATATGCGCCAAAGGCCATCGGTCCGTATTCTCAGGGTATTGTTGCTGACAATTTTCTTTATGTTTCAGGACAGATACCGATAAACCCGAAAACGGGGAAAACCGTGGACGGGGGAATAGAAAATCAAACGGTTCAGGTAATGGAAAATGTCGAAGCAATATTGAAGGCCGTAAACCTTTCTCTAAATTCAGTTGTAAAGTGTGAAATATTCTTGATCAACATGGATGATTTTGCTAGTGTGAATAAGTTTTATGCAGCAAAATTTAATTCAGATATTAAACCGGCTCGACAGGTTATTGGAGTTGCGAGTCTTCCCTTGAATTCTTTAATTGAAATGTCTTGCATTGCTGCAATGATATAAAAAGTTGAACGAAATCTCAGGCTTAACTAACACATGTTTTATAATATAAATATTCAATTATAAGTAGACAATCTAACGACTCATGCGTATCTGTTCCTGGAATGTTAATGGTTTAAGAGCTGCTGTTCGTAAGGGGTATTGCGAGTTCATTGAAATAATTAACCCCGATATAATATTATTGCAGGAAATCCGAGTGACTCCGGACCAGCTAACCGAGGACATTAGAAGTCCAAACGGCTGGTTTGTGCATTGGAATCCTGCTGAGAGGAAGGGATATTCTGGGACAGCGATATGGTCCAAATATCCAATAGAAACGACTACTACCGGGTTGAATGGCGAAGATATCGAAGGTCGGCTGATCCATGCAATTATCAATGGACTGCATATCATTGATGTTTATTTACCTTCAGGGTCTTCCGGTGACGAACGCCAACAACAAAAAGAATTGTGGATGGCCTCGTTTTTCCCATGGTCGACAGCTTTTACCATAATGAATGAGCCTGTGGTAATTGGGGGAGATCTTAATATTGCCCATACAGAGAAAGACATCTTTTATGCAAAGGGTAACCAGAATAATTCGGGATTTTTACCACAAGAAAGAGAATGGTTTGGGGAACTACTAAATTCAGGGTGGCATGACTTTATGCGAGAGCAGTATGGTGATATTGACGGCCCGTATTCCTGGTGGTCAAATCGCGGTAAGGCCAGAGAGTTAGACCGCGGTTGGCGTATTGACTATTTATTGGGGAATCGCGCTTGTTCAAAAAGGTTTAAGTCAGCCCAAACTCACCGTGAAGGAGGAATGACTATTTCAGACCACGCTCCAATTACAATTGATTTGGAATAGCCTTTTCAACTCACCAATGCAATTATCCGTTACGTTTTTAATGCTTCTTTAATTTTCCTAATACAAAATTTCAGATCTCTTCTTTTATGTGTAGCTAATAATGAAAACCGAATCCTAGAAGTACCTTTGGGAACGGTGGGTGGACGAATGGGCATTGCAGCAATTCCACATTCCCATAACTTTTCGCAAGTTTCAATTGTATATTTTTCGTCGTTTAGAATTAATGGGACAATATGTGAAGAACTTTTACCGATATTAAGATCCAATTTTAATAATTCTTCTCTAAAAAAACCGGCATTCTTTTTTAGCTGATCGCGTCGGTATTGGTCTGATTTTACAATTTCCATTGCTTTTATATTTAGTTCGATTATGTGGGGGGGTAACGCCGTTGTATAAATAAAACTCCGAGCTTTATTTATTAAATAATCATTCATGTTTTTGTTACTTGCAACGTAAGCGCCATAACTTCCATATGCTTTGCTGAATGTCCCCATTTGTATATCAATACTTTCGGTCAACTTGAGTTCGTTTATCAATCCAGCGCCGTGGTTTCCGTAAATACCTCCGCTATGTGCCTCGTCAATCATTAGCATCGCACCATGTTTTTTTCTTAAATCAGCAAGCTCTTGCAAAGGGGCAATGTCACCATCCATACTGAATAAACCTTCGCTTATGATCAATTTTGACTTGAATGATTTATTTTTTTCTAAGAGTGAATTCAAATGGGAGATTTCATTGTGTCTGTACCTGAAATGTTTAGCTCCGCTTAATTGAATCCCATCAATAATACTTGCATGATTTAATCGATCAGAAAAAATCGCGTCACCTCTACCCACAAGGCCGGAAATTACACCTACATTTGCCATGTATCCTGAACTGAAAATCAGGCAGGATTCTGTCCCTTTCAGATCCGCCATAGATTTTTCAAGGTTTGCAAATGAAGATGAACTGCCAGCAATTAGTCGAGACGATCCACTTCCACCTAAATTTGACGAAGACAATTGAATTTTAGTGAGATCTAGTTCTTCACTAATACCCAGATAATTATTGGAGCAAAAGTTGAGTAAAAGTTTGCCATTGAAATTAATTTTACCATTTTTCTCAGCTTTTGATCCTTTCAAATATCGATATAAAGAGCAGTGTTTTAACCGGGAAAGTTCACTGTCAATAAATGACAAAGGATCGACATTATTTAACGAGTGATTTGACATGACAATAAGGAACGTATTTCAGAACTACAATTAAGAGGTTAGCCTACATTATTCATAAACTTTTGTAGCGAGAGTCATCAGATTGTGTGAGATCAGTGAGTTATTAATTTCATTCGCGTGCAAAAATAGTGAACTAATTCGAACCCGAATAACTTCACAACTCGTTGATATTATGTGATATGATGACTTGTAATAGAAAGTTTATGCATAATGCAGGTTAGGAAGGGATTCAAATAATAAGTTTTCGAATACTGAATGATCAAATCCAATTATTGATGGCTTTGCGAGCGAATACGCTTTGAACTTTTATATTCTGCTTTAAGAGTTCTTAATCTATTCACTAAAAACTACTCATTTTTCACTTGCAGTTGGTTCTTCTATCTCAAAGCCAAGATCTTCAATCATTTTATAATCACGCTTTGCTTCCTGGCCATCAGTAGTGAGATAGTCGCCAATAAAGATCGAATTTGCAGGGTATAGAGCAAAAGGCTGTAGAGATCTTAAATTTAGTTCCCTTCCTCCAGATGCACGAATTTCTTTACTTGGACATACAAAGCGAAAAAGGCATAGCACTTTAAGGCATTTGATTGGCGTGAGTTCATGTAGTTTTTCTAAGGGTGTCCCTTGTATTGAATTTAAGAAATTGATTGGAATTGAATCTGCGTCCAGATCCCTGAGAGCATAGGCCATATTAATAATTTCGTCATTTGACTCGCCCATGCCAATAATAATTCCCGAACATGGCGATATTCCCGCCGATTTAGATTTATTTACGGTGTCTATTCGGTCATGGTATGTATGAGTTTTGGTAATGGAATCGAAGTGATTTGCGCTTGTGTTTATATTATGATTGTATCGATCAACTCCAGCTGCTTTTAATTTTTCAGCCTGGTTGTCTTTCAGTAGTCCCAGGCATGCACAGATTTTTAACGGCATCGTATTTTTTATTTCCTTGACGGCTTCAATGACGTGATTTAATTCGTTATTTGTTGGTCCTCTGCCACTGGTAACGATGCAGTATGTTCCAGCTTTTTTTTCTAATGCTGATTTGGCTCCGTTAACAATCGTTTCTTTGTCCAGAAGGGTATACTTTGTAATATCTGACTTGGCTACAATTGATTGTGAGCAATACCCGCAATCTTCAGGGCAATGACCACACTTGGCATTAATGATCATATTAAGTTTTACTTTGGTACCGTAGAATTTTTTTCTGATGATAAAAGCTGCTTCCAATAAAGAAAGCAGCTCCTCATTATCGGCTTGAAGTATGGATAACGATTCAGTTTGATCGATTAATTGACCGGAAAGTGATTTTTCGGCTAATTCATACCAATATGATGATTGAATTTGGAGGTTATTTGTCATGGTTTCGGTCATTATCATAATATTATCCCTCTATTTAGGTCCGTTACTATCAAAATTCTACTCAGGCATCAAATTTTGCCAGAGTCTGTCTTAAATCAAAGCAATAATCGATTCCAGATCAACGTGACAATTTAGGATGTTAAATTGTTCATGCAAATCTAAAGATTCAGAAATATGAGGAATGTTACCCAGAATTGGAATTTTGGAAAATTTGTTAATAATAAACGCATTAGAATATTCACTATTTATTACTTCGCGGTGTTGACATATATCCTCCATTGAGAACAAATTTTTAGGAATTGGGGATTGGTAGTTATTCAAAATAATACCTAATATTCGCAATCCATACTTTTTTGCAAAGTCAATTGTCAGTAGGGTATGATTGATTGTTCCTAATCCGGCTCGGGCTACAATGATTAGTGGATAACCAAGTTGAATAGCTAAATCTACAATCATTTGGGTCTCATTAATGGGAACGGCTAATCCTCCGGCTCCTTCAACAAAAACAACCTCATATTTATTGATTATAGGAGCACCGCTATCAATCAATTCATCAACCTGCAAGACTTTGCCGTCGAGTCGAGATGCAATGATAGGTGCAAGGGGAGCTGGAAAAGAGAATGGAGCAATCACATTTTCCAAATCGTCTACTCCAGCTCGCCGCTTTAATTCATAACTATCTGCCGTTTTCTTTCCCCAAGATTCGCCACATTGAACTGGTTTCCAGATTCCAAGATTTATTTTCTTTTTCCTTAAAAGATAAGCCAGCCCCCCAGTTACCCAGGTCTTTCCCACGCCGGTGTCAGTCCCCGTTATAAATATCCCTTTTGCCATAATCTAAATATTTGAGTAAGTTATTTTCATCCATTTCACGTATTTCGCGGCGCGAATTCGTTTATTCACAAACATTCCTAATCGCCGTTATCAATATTGAAATCATGTCTGCTAGTTCTTCATTTGTACTAACTAACGGCGGCATGAAAACAACAACGTTGCCCAAAGGGCGAATAATCATCCCTAAATTTTTGCTTTCATCACATACTTTGATTCCCATTTTTTCTTCCCACCGATAGGGTTGTTTGGATGCTTTGTTTTTGACCAGTTCGATCCCTGTCATCATTCCAGTAATTCTGACATCGCCAACATGAGGATGATGATTCAATCCGTTTAATAGTTTCGAAATTAATAATGATTTTTCCAGAAGTGTATCAATTAAGTTATTTTTCTCAAACAAATTTATATTGGCAATAGCGGCTGCGCATCCTAGTTGATTCCCTGTATAAGAATGCCCGTGGAAAAAGGTTTTCTGTTCAGAATAATCACCTAAAAATGCTGAATAAATTTCCTCGGTTGTTAATGTCGCAGCCAACGGCAAATACCCTCCGGTTAGGCCTTTGGCAACCATCATAATATCGGGTTTTATATTTTCATGATCACAGGCAAACATTTTTCCCGTTCTGCCGAATCCGGTGGCAACTTCATCTGCCAATAACAGAATATTATGGGATTTGCAAATGGATTCCAACTGTTTCATGAATCCATTTGGCATCATGATCATTCCCGCTGCGCCTTGAACAATAGGTTCCACGATTAATCCGGCGATTTCTTCATGTTTTGATTTAATTAATT
Source organism: Verrucomicrobiota bacterium (assembly GCA_021772675.1). GTDB lineage: Bacteria > Verrucomicrobiota > Lentisphaeria > JABSQK01 > JAJFLO01 > JAJFLO01. Next base: position 24,487 of record JAJFLO010000320.1, read on the forward strand.
CTTCAAGCTTATTAAGGCAATCAGTGCAACACTCTTCTTCAGAGCCATCAAATCTGTAAATATCAGGATAAGACGAACGATAAGTTTTGAATAAAAGCTCTCGGTAGGTTGCATGAAACAGGTCCATGCCCCCAACACTTGTTGCACCGATAGTATCACCATGGTAGGCATTGGTCATGGCAATGAATGACTTCTTTTTGTCTTGTCCTTTTAAATTCCAATATTGGTAAGCAATTTTCAATCCGATTTCTACGGCTTCTGACCCACTATCCGAATAAAAAACTTTCGTTAAATTATTTGGCGTAATATTGATAATTTTTTCTGCTAATAAAATCGAAGGAACATTTGCTTGCCCTAAAAGAGTAGAATGGCTGATCTTTTTAAGTTGCTCAATTATTGCCTGGTTTATTTCGCCATTATTATGACCGTGAACGTTCAACCAAATAGATGAAACGCCATCGTAAAAACGGTTGCCATCGACATCAATGAGCGTGATTCCTTCACCTTGTTTTATTATGATTGGTTCCGACTCCAAATAATCCTTCATTTGTGTAAACGGATGCCAGATGTATTGTTTGTTCTTTTCTCGAAGTTTTTTGTATACAGGACTCATTGACTTGGTTTGCTTCAAAATCTAATAGTTTGTTATAGGAATTAAATAAAATTGTATTTTGTACTATTAAAGTAGATAAATGAACTAATTTCAATCATGAAGAAAAATTTTCTACCATTCGCACTACCATCGATTGACGACAACGAAATAAATGAGGTTGTCGACACGTTAAAATCTGGATGGTTAACAACGGGACCCAAAACGAGAAAATTTGAGGAAGATTTTAAAAAATTTGTAGGTGCTCCTTATGCTCTTGCTGTTAATTCTGGAACTGCAGGTCTACATCTTGCTCTTGAGGCTGTCGGCGTTTCCCACAAACATAAAATCATAACGAGTCCCTATACCTTTACCGCGACTGCAGAAGTCATCCGTTACCTTGGAGCAGAGCCGATTTTCGTTGATATTGATCCGAAAACGTTTAATATAGATGTGAAACTTGCTGCTGAAGTGTTAGCGACTAAGGCTGACTGTAAAGCTCTCATCCCTGTGCATATTGCAGGACAAGTCTGTGATATGGATCCAATATTGAAACTTGCGAAAAAGCATAGCTTAAAAATAATCGAAGATGCTGCCCATGCCCTTACTGCATCATATAAAGGCAAGATGGTAGGTGATGTTGGAGATATAAGCGTATTTAGTTTTTATGTGACAAAAACTATTGCTACTGGTGAAGGGGGTATGATTACATTAAAAGATCTGGATCTGGCCAACCATATGAGTATCATGAGGTTGCATGGAATAGATCGGGATGTATTTGATCGATATTCAAGTGATAAACCATCCTGGTATTATGAAGTAGTCGCCCCAGGATTTAAGTACAATTTGACTGATATTGCATCCGCAATTGGCATCCATCAATTGAAAAAAGCAACCCTTTTTAGAGAAAAAAGAAAAGCCATAGCGGAACGATATAATGAAGAGTTTAGGGGATTGCCGTTAGATATACCCTACGTTTCAAATGTTGATGATTTACATGCGTGGCACCTTTATATAATCCAGTTGCATTTAGAGTCAATAAAAATCAGTCGCAATAGGTTTATTGAGTTAATGACGGAGGAAGGAATAGGAACAAGTGTCCATTTTATTCCATTACATTTGCATCCATATTGGCGAGACAGATATGATTTCAAACCCCATGATTTTCCTAATGCGTTAGATGTGTATCAACGCGCGGTAAGTTTACCCATTTATCCAAAGATGACAGATAATGATGTTGACCGTGTTATTCGTGCTGTAAAATCGATTCTAAGTTGATGAGATATGTCTAAACGATTATTCGACATTTTTTGGGTGATTCCTGGCTTAATAGTGCTAACACCTATTTTTGTTGTGATAGCCATAGCAGTAAAACTTGAATCCAAAGGTCCAGTTATCTTTAGACAAACTCGAGTTGGTCTAAATGGGAAATTGTTTAATATTTTGAAATTTAGAACTATGAGTCAGTGTTTAGAGGGTGAAGCGAGGTTGAAGATCACTGTTGATGGAGATAAATCTATAACACGAATAGGATATTGGCTCCGTAAATTAAAATTAGATGAGTTCCCACAATTGATCAATGTTTTGCTGGGGGAAATGAGTCTAGTTGGTCCAAGACCCGAAGTTCCTGAGTACGTAGAGTACTATCCTCAGGATGTAAAAGACAAAGTTTTATCAGTTAGACCGGGAATAACAGACTTAGCATCTTTAGAGTTCAGAGATGAAAATAAAATCCTGGCAAATGAATCTGATCCTGTTGAAGCTTACATAAACAAAATTTTGCCTATTAAGCTAAACTATTATATGAAATACATTAAAGAACAGAGTTTGCTATTTGACTTAAAGATCATCTTAAAAACATTAACTGTAATACATAAATGAATCGTATCTATGTTACTAAGGATTTCAGGTTGAATTTTTAACACATAAAATTAAATTACTTATAATTGGGTAGATAAGATTCGCAACTCTACGAAGTTTTCTGTTTTCCAATGTATTGAGCTATAACAGTAAAAGAACATTTTGTAATGCAAGACATATTAAAATTCAGGCGTTTATTTGTTGTTGTTCTCCATGTCATCTTAGCAGGATTAAGCTATTATCTAGCATTCTTATTAAGGTTTGATGGTGCGATTCCAATAAAGCAGTTGGATATATTCCTCTTGACACTCCCTTTAATCATTGGCATTAAGGCATTGTGTCTGTTGTATTTCAGGCTTTATCAAGGATTGTGGCGCTACGCTGGCATGGATGATTTAATCCATTTAACAAAGGCGACAACCACAAGTACGATTATTTTTGTGTTCACGGTAGTACTAATGTATGGACATGGGTATCCACGTTCAGTTTTTCTGATCGACTGGCTAACGTCAATGATGGTATTTGGTGGGGTTCGGTTTTCTGTACGTTTTATTCGCGAATTATTTGAGTTTAATTCAGATAAAAGCAATTGTGTGCAAACTCTAATCATTGGAGCTGGGGGCTGTGGGGAAGGTGCGTTGCGTGAGGTTCGTAACAGTCTTGCTAAAAGCCACTATGTTGTTGGTTTTTTGGATGACAATAAGTTACTGCATGGCACCACAATTCATGGATTTCCCGTAATTGGAGATACTAATAGTCTGAAAAAAACTGTTAACGAACATTCAATAGACGAAGTACTTATTGCAATTCCTTCAGCCACAAAGAAATTTATTCGTGAACTGGTTGAAAGCTGTATTGGTCAAAATGTTCATTTTAAAATATTGCCTACTATAAAAGATTTTATATCAGGGAAATTGCAAATTCAGCAAATCCGTAATGTTCAAGTAGAAGATTTACTTGGACGCGATCCGATACAACTTGACCGAGATCGAGTTTTCGGGAATTTAAAGGATAAATGTGTTTTAGTTACCGGGGCTGGAGGCTCAATTGGTTCTGAGCTATCTAGACAAATATCGTCTTACGATCCAAGTTTGCTGGTAATTTTGGAAATCGGAGAAACACCGTTATTTGATATACACGAGGAACTTAAGAGTATCTATCCAAATCTGTCTATAATGGCTGTTCTTGGTGATATTCAGAATAAATATTTTATTGATGAGTTATTTGGTAAATATTCGCCATATTGTGTTTTTCACGCAGCTGCATTTAAGCATGTAGGGTTAATGGAAAATCATCCGCTTTCTGCGATTCAGAATAATATTTTTGGCACTAAAAATTTGGTGGATGCGGCCATAAAACATGATTGCGAAAAGTTTTTATTAGTATCAACAGATAAGGCCGTTAATCCAAAGGGCATAATGGGTGCTGCAAAACGATGTGCAGAGCTCATTCTATTGTCATCAAAATCCAAAAAAACAAAATTATTTTCAGTTAGGTTTGGTAATGTTCTGGGTAGCCATGGAAGTGTTATCCCTATATTTAGAAAACAAATTGCAAAAGGGGGGCCCGTTACCATTACTCATCCTGATGTCACACGATACTTTCTCACCATTCCAGAAGCAGTTGAACTCGTGTTGCAGGCAGGTTCAATAGGTCAGGGTGGAGAAACATTTTTATTGGAAATGGGAGATCCGATTAAAATACCAGATCTTGCGCGGAATATGATTAAATTATCAGGCTTAATTCCCGATGAAGACGTCGAAATTAAATTTATTGGATTACGGCCGGGGGAAAAGCTTCATGAAGAGTTGATAATCGATGGTGAGCTAGTTACTGCAACTGAAGTGCCTAAGATAAATGTTCATAAAACTGATAACGTTAATAAGAAATTATATTTCCAAAAACTGTCTGTATTGGCCAATGCCGTCGAAAGAAAAGATAGTCGTGAGGCAGTGAAATGTTTATGGGATATCGTTGACACATTCGATTATACCGGTAATAAGGAATACCAATCGACCTCGTCTCCCTTGTCTATTGATACATCTGAGCTTAAAGTCTTAGATTCAACGGCTTAGTATGGCAGGTTAAAATTTGGCATTTTGCCAAATTGCTTTTCCGACGAAAAACGGACCCAAATTTTGAAGAAACTCGGATGTTTGTCTCGTTGCTCTCATGGCTTGAATTGTAGCAGATAATGCATTCAATTCACGACCAATAAGCCCAATGACAAAATCATTATCATTTTTATCCAGTCCATAACTTGCTAGTCTAATATCATGAGCATAATTCGAATTGCCATATTCCCGTCCGAGTTTTCCATGTTCCATTAAAATTTTTTTCTGATCCTGCTCTGGCAACTGTGCGAATTTACCTTCACGACGCAGTGGGTACCAAATTGCCCAAGGAAAATTTACGTTTACGACTGTTCTGCGTGGTTTATTCAATAGCCAATCTTCGACATCTCGCTCATGACCGATTGTATAGGTTCTACCCAACATCGTGTATTCAGATTTATAAGTTAGTTTCTTGAAAGGGGAAGAACTTATGGTATATCTAAGTTCGTTGACAAAGTAGTTGGGATTTTCATTGAACGACAATAATCCGACCCCTGTTGGATCATTGATATCAAGGTATAACACTCCTTCAACGTTCTTTTTTTGTAATAAGTCAATTAAAATTTGTGGGTCTTCACAATTCCCAAAACACAACAGTTGCATGAACAACCGCTTATCAATTGATATCAAATTTCCTTGTGAGTCCTTACCTTTTTCGCTAATATCTGGTCTAGATTGTTCCATTTTGTTAGTCATAGGTCGGATAAAAAATTTCCAGGATTTTTACACATAGTTCCGCTAGTCAGCTTTAAGTAATTCTAATTGAATGAGCACAGAGATATTGTGAGACTTAAAATCTACTTCTTAAACAGTGGAATTTTACATACCTTAATGTATTCTGCCAAATTCTTAATTGTACTCACAAATTTGCCATAATCAACAGGTTTAGTGATATAAAAATTACATCCTAATTTGTAACAATTTTCTACTTCAAGAGGATCATCTGTTGTTGTTAACATTATGATTGGAATTTTTCTGAGACTGTCTTTAGATTTTACATATTCCAGTACTTGAATACCATCCATTTTCGGCATTCTAATGTCCAGCAGCATTAGTAAATGTTCATCTGAAGCTAAATCTTGATCTGTTGCGCTATTTTCAAGTATATCAATCGCTTCTCTTCCATTGTGAGCTCTGATTGACTTAAAGTTAAGACCTGCCCGCTTCAAATTTGTTTGAATTAAGTGAGCTGCCGCTTCATCATCATCTGTTATTAAAATTGTAGGAATATTTGACATTTTATTACTAATTTTTTTAATTGTTTTATAACATCTAGCACCTATAAGAACAGGTGCTTTCTAATCCATCATAATTATCACACAGATGCATTGCATTGTGCGACAAACTATACCTGAATTACCAAGTTGATTGTGGATGAAGAGTTGTAACGTATTGCAGAATAAATTGTTGTTAATATACCACAGGCGTACCGGGGGACGTTGGGGAATGTTTGAAAACTCATTTATACGTAATAGATCACTGATATTTGCCTCAGTTCAACTTGTGATTTCAGGATAACTTATTTGGAAGTTCGACAATAAATTTACTTCCTTCACCCAATTTTGATTCAATGTTTATTTTTCCGTTATGCATTTCAAGAATGCGTGAAACTATAGCTAAACCCAATCCCTCTCCATTCACTTTATCTTCATCCGCTCGATAAAAAGCATTGAATACTTTGTCAAGGTTTTCACTTGATATGCCAATGCCATTGTCTTTAAAACATATTATAGAAATACCATTTTTTGTTTCAGACCTGATATCAATCGTACAAGCTCGATTAGGATCACGATATTTAATTGCATTCCCTATTAAATTTGAGAAAACCTGGTCTATAAATGATGCATCTGCATGAATCGTTCCAGTTGCATTCATCGAAATCTTGGCTTTTGCTTCTTGAGTTTGAAAAATTAATCCATCACATACATTATTTAATAATGATTTCAAATCAACGTCTTCGAGTGTTAGAGACTCTCGCCCTAATCGAGTGATGCGCAGCAATCCATCGAGTAAAATCTCAATTCGCTTTGCCCCAGTCTTTATATAGTTTACTGACATTGGGATATCAGTTTTTAGCTGTTCTCTGACATTATCAAATTGATCATTTTTTATAGACTCAATATCGTTTAATAATGTGTCGCAGGTATATTTAAGTTCTTCACTAAATCCTTGAATACTAATAAGTGGCGTTCGTAAATCGTGAGAGGCGGTATATAAAATTTGCTCAAGTTCTTTGTTTTTTTGGCTTAAAACCTGGTTCTGATGCTCTATTTTTTTATTCCTGTCTATGACTCGTTGTTCAAGTTCTTCATTCAATGTTTTTATTTCTAATGTTCTGTTTTGAATTTCTTTATCTCGATTCAATATAGCCTTCTGCATTTCGTTAAAGCTATGTGCTAACTCAACAAATTCACTAGGCCCACCTACGGTAACGGTTTCGTTAAAATTTCCAGTGCTGATTTTGTCTGCTCCATGAGCTAATAGTTTCAAGTTTTTCGTGATTGAACCAAAACTGTAAATTGACAAGATGATGAGTACCACTAAAGTTGATACAACTACAAAAATTGTGCTAATGAGAAATCGCGTAAAAATTGCCTGTTCATGGTCTCGCTGTTCACTAATTTTACTAAGCATAATAGTAACAATTTCATGTGCTTGTGGATGATAATTATCTTCAATATTTAGTAGCATTTTCCCTTTATCGTGTCTTCCTTCATTAAATAAATTTATAACTTTTTTGTAAGCTGCTGATTGCCGTTTCCTCATTTCAATAAATCTGTCATCGAGTCCCAAAAGCTTGCTTTTTACTGTACTCTCTTTATCCCAATCTGATACGTATTGTTGCCAAATGATGAGTTGTTTCATCCAAGTACGTATTTTATCCTCAATCTCATTTAAATTTAAATCCTGAATGGACTCAATATTGGGAATGTCGACCACTTGCTTTAGATCGCGATAAATACCCTGTCCATTATCCTCTAGCATTAAATAATGGCTTATAATGAGATGACTTTTTTCCAATTGTCGGATTTGTCTGTTTTGGAATCGTTGCAAATAGGTGATTTGAAAAACAACACCAATACTGAGTAGGATAAACAGACTGGAGATGATTATTAATTGAATTTTAATGCTTTTCATTAGAGGTCGATATTGAAATAGCTGAAATTTTAACCTGAATTACTGAAATTGTTTTATGTTTGCAAATGTAGGCCAGCTTCGATATGGGTTTTCCAAAACATTATGTGTCGCGCAATATGTGTGCCTGCCGAAAACAACTGATTAATGATCTATCTCTATGAAGCTCAACCAAGGAATTAATTTATGTTACGATTCCGTATATTGACCTTATCATAGTTTTCTCATGATTTTTAGATAATACCTAAATCCACGAAGAATTTTTAATAAATTGGTACAACGCTTTGATTTAGAAAGTGTTGCAGAATTAATTAGACATACCAATAGGCATGTTGAATATTTATGGCCAAATTGTTGTATTAATTTGCAAAAACATTCTTCACTGATTCAGGTAATAATATACTTGATCTTTTATGGGTTGATATTATCCTAATTTAAAAGGGAAACTTTAGGTCTAGCCTGGATTATGCATAAAATTTTGTGATGAGAGTTATTAGATTGCGTGAAATCAATGAGTTATGAATATTATTTGCGTGCAGGAATCGTGAACTATTTCGAACCCTTAGAAATTTATAACTCGTTGATTTTATGTGGTATAATGACTTGTAATAGAAAGTTTATGAATAATCCAGTCCAGGCTAGTTATATGCAACGACTATATTTCCGACAACAATATAATGGTGCCTCTTGCAAAAGTATATATGGCCATGCGTCATTCTAATTTGGATGTATAGGTGATTTTAAGATGTGTATGCGATGTATACGCATGGTACTCGCATTCTAAAAATTGACTTTAAGGCAAAAGCTATGGTTGGGGCCACGGATGACGACTATGTGTTCGTAACGAGGTTAAAATATACTTTTGCAAGAGCGAAGGCTTTAAGTAATTACAAATTTCAAAAAAAATCAAAAAGAGGATGCAATGAAATTATATTTATGTGATATTTGTGGATACGTTTACGATCCTGAAATGGGCGATGAATTGTCTGAAATTTCATCAGGCACTTCATTTGATGATTTACCCAAAGATTGGGTTTGCCCTGATTGTGGCGCTGGAAAAGAAGATTTCTCAGTTCAGGAGTAATCATTTTAAGTAGCATGCGCTTTCAGGGTGTAGCTAAGGTCGATTCCTGATAATCGTGTACCTGCGTTGAGGTGTCCGGTTTCAGGAAAACAGATTTGATTGAAAGGTTTTGGAGTTCACGCTTCAACGTGGTATTTAAAGGGTTTTAATTATGGATACGAATACAGCCCAAAATACTTTAAAAGGCACCTTTATAACATAGAATTTTGGCCCGATTAATTTATACGGTTTCGTTACGAGAGTGCTTAGCTTGCTTTAGGTCAATGAGTTATTGAGGTTCAGGAGGCGAAGGAATAGTGAACTATTTCCAGTATTCGAGTTCTTCATAACTCACTTAGATGAAGTGAAGTATGCGTCCTGCTGGACAGCAGAATAGAAGCCGGATGAATTAATCAGGTTAGATTATTATTGACTGATTTGATTTAACATTAAGCTTGGAGTCCTGCCTATCCAGGCAGGATCAGCGACTGCTATATCGTCGTCAGTAAAATTTGGACGTTGGTAACGACGTCACTCCAGCAATTGCAGGAAAGTCCAAGTTTTGTATTGATGGTAATGGCACTAAGGTAAGGATTTTCGTTGGAGTTCACTGCTTTAGCTGTGCTGACTTGCGCGTCCGAATACAAACATATCTAGATTTGATCTTACTTCTTTTCGTGAGATCAAATCCTTGTTGAACAAGTCCGGGCCTTGGATATAGGGTATTGAATCGGGAAACTGATCGACGTTAATTGTCCGAGCTAGTCAGACAAAAGTGTATGGGAC
>JAJFLO010000033.1 GCA_021772675.1 Verrucomicrobiota bacterium
ACCTTAAAAATTAAACTAATTTAATTTAGGTCACTACGAAATCACTTTTCGAATTTCTGTAGGCAAAAAATAGTGCGATATTTGTCAATAAAAGGTGAAAAATAGTTTTTGGGGTAGCCTTTTCTAGGCAACTTGGGTTAACGACAAACAGTCTTTCATAAATGTCATCACCAACTCTAATTCAAATAGGTCAACTTTTTTAAGTTGACTCGGTTGCGGGATTTTAAGTTCTTCATAACTCAGAGGTCACACAGTCAGTAGCGTAGACCGACTCGTTACCTGCCAGAAGCGGTTCGTTTACGGGGATCATATCTGTACTACTGGTTTATCTTTTATCATCGGATATTTGGTTTTATGTTGGTGTATTGCATAAGGATGAGATAAACAATCTTTAACCTCAACTTCGGGGAAGTAATCTGCTCCGACATCGTTACGCATAAAAAATGCATTTGTATTTTCACGATTACTGCCGATTAATCGATATCCTTTTTCACAACCCAATTTTGTAAACGCAGCCAGACTCGCTCCGAAGTATCCGGGCATATCCGGTAAACCACCATCACAAACAAAATCGTCTGCATAGGGTACTGTGACAGACTGATCAGCGCTCCAGCGGTTATTGTATTCAACGATCACAACTCGGGGGTAAATACATGTCAGCTCCTTCCATATCCAATAATCGACGCCATCCATATCCAGTGAAAACAAATCCACTTCTCCTTTAATGTCACAATCCAATATCAGATCATTGATATTATCTTTTGTGATCCAAGCATTTATAAATTTCGGTGGAAGACGAAATGTATCTCGGCAGGTTTTGTAAAACTGAACTCCTTTTTCGACCCGCTCATTGCTTCCTTCGAAAAGGACCCCGTGCCAGCCATGATTGATAATCAAGTTGGCAGTATTACATTCGATACCATCTCCGGCACACATTTCTATAGCTATCCGGTTAGTTGGTTCAATCAAAGAAAAAATGTATAATAAAATTCCATCCTCTCCATTTTGTGAAAATCGGCGAAACTCAATGTCCTTAAAATTAGGTCTAATAGCCAATGAATCTGTCATAGCCCTATAACTTAATGACAACTGTATCTGTTGCTCACGGCTATTAATATTCTCAGATAAAATGCGTGTAAACAATTCCTTATAAGGATTTTGTTGTTTTGCTGGTGGTATATCTTCATCACCACACCAGGGAATAATATCAATATTTGAAAATTGAGCATCGTTCTTTATTCGATCTTTAACTTTAGCAATGGCCTGTTTATCCACAGCAAGAACAATGGCATCCATCGCAGCATCAGTGTTAGCTGGCCGAACAATTGGTATATTTTTTATGCTGTCAAACGGACATTGATCATCTAAAATACAGACGATTGTTGGTAATGCTTCAATAAATTTCTCCAGGTTTGTCTGGCAATACTTACCCGCACCCCATAATGCAATATTAGCATATTTGCGTATCTCTGTGGTATTCTTTAACCACATGAAATCAGTTTCGTTATTCATTAACACTATTCCTTTTTTGTATGAAGCGCCTTTGAAACTTAAGTTTTTTTAGACAACGGTCGCTGAGGACATCGCCCCTCCAAGGCGTTGTTCGCGACAAACGTTTTTTGGAGGGGCACCGTCCTCGGTGACCGTTTATGCAGGTTAAAAACTCGGGCAATTTCATAAAAGATATGGGAATACCTCCGGGCGGTTAACGTTTTTAAATTTCCTCTCCGACCGCGGCAGACAACTTAGGAATTCACATATACAATCACCAGCATCTTTTAGTCTTGTGACTTGCTTCCTCTCTTTGTTATATTTAACATAAATACATTCGAAGTAAGTATCTAATAACTTAAAATGATCCGCGACTTGCAGTGTAAAAAAAGGTTCACCAATTTCAACTGTGAAGTCTGCGAGCTCAGCATCTTCTCCGATAAGATTATGTAATTTAATGAACGCATCTGTAATTTTTGGAAATGCAATTTTCTCAAATTTATGGCTCCTGTGAAGCTCCATATTAGAAATTAATGATGCAATAATTTCTATTGACTGTTCAAAACTTAATGCGTGAAGTTCTTGTGAGTTCTGCGTAGAAATTAAAAAATTTATTAGTTTTAACACCAAGGCTTTCAACGTCTTCTTTTTAGCAGAGAAATGAATTTGGTGAAGCAGTGTGTGCTCTAATTTGCTTAAACTATTCTCTGCTATATTGAGTTTTTCGTCTGAAATTAAGTTTGAACTTCTAATATTTTCAAAAATTACTTCTTTTATCCCATCTAAGATCCCGTTTTCGACGTCATATTCAAACTGTGCCAGATCTTTATTTTCTGATAAATACAGTTCAAATTGATTTATTAATTTGTTTTCACTTTCTTCACTTTGTTTATTGGTGCTGTCCAATGCCGTTATTAACGCCAACATATTCAGATGTGCAAGCTGCTCTTCCTTATTAATCTGTTCGAGGTAGGAATCAATTTCCATTTGATTGCCAGCCTGCTCAATTTCTTTTAGTTTATTGGGATTAAATCCCCTGAGTAATACAGTGCCTGTTTTTTTACTCTTTTTAGGAGTATTTAGACTAGCTTGAAATTCATCAATCATTGATTCACCTAAACGTAACGTCTTGAAAAAGCTGGATTTGTACTGGGCATTAATGCTTTGTATAATTTTCCCAATTGTTCACCATGCGCCATAATAAGCTCTGCATTATAGCATTGCAGCTGAAAATACTCTTCGTAATCCATGCATTTAAAAAAGCCAGGGACTGCACTCTCAAGATCAACTTTTAATTCTTCATAATTGTGACGATTGTCAGAATTCCAGAATCGGTTTTCCTTATCGGGGCGCCCATCAAAACCGAGAAAGTGAATCTCGTTCCCCAAATAGGATGCAACCTGAAGCATTGAGGTAAGAATATTATGCATTCCCTTTACTTTGAGATTGGTTGTGGCTGGGAAGTCCAATGTTTTGTTGCGAATGTCCAACCCGACGAAACGTGAATGCAGATTCTCAGGAAATAATTGATGAATCATGGGCATGAAGCGAGCATAGCTGACGACAAGCAATTCCGGAAATCGGGTTAAAATGTCAATCAGATCATCCCGAAATGTCGATGCATAAGTAACTGGACTTAAATGATATAAAGGATCTGCAGCAAAAATTAAATGCGGATCTATAAATTTACACAGTTTTTTGTCTTTGACAATAGTATTGCAAACAATGCGGATACCATCAGAAAAATCATGGTTATAGGCATCTTGAAGCGACGGGCCGGTACCCAAGACATATACTTTACGAAAGTGACCTTGTGTATTTATAAATCGATGCCAAGTCTTTATTTCATTTTTTACCTGTTCTGCTTGGGATGGCGCTGGATTTGCGCGCAAATGAATTTGAGAGTAAACCCCCTCTGAATCCGCATCATTTTTCCGGTCCACAGTAAATGAATGCAAAACCAGAAGTATTTCTCCTGAAGCTGTTCGATCCCAAATAAGGGAACAAGCATCTAGGAACTGACCTTGCTTCATGGCTTCATTGAATTCGCATCCTGGCATGAATTTTATGATACTTTCAGGCAATGAAATCTTTTCATAAAATGAAGGACAAACAATAGCATCGACATCCAAATTCTCTTCAGATAGGGTATCGGATACGGGTACAATAATTGTTTGACCATCATTCTGACCGAGATAATGTGCTGCCCGGTAAATTTCAATCGCCATTTCTTCTGTTGATTCGAATACGGGGTACAGAACAAACGTTTGCCCATGGCTATCTATATCCGTCTTTTGGGCAAAGGAATCATGCCAAGAATGTACAGGAATGTCAGCAAATTTTTTATCCGATGCTATTCGCTGTCTTAAACTGGCAATCTGCTCAATATTAACCGACATAATAATGACATCGAATTGAGGAAGTTCATCTAGACTATCCGGTTTGATAATTGGAATTTTCTTAAAGCTGTCAAATGGACAGTAATCATCCAAAATACATACTATATTCGGCAATTGTTCCTTAAATACCGGCAGATAACTGCGAGCAAATTTGCCGATACCCCATAACGCAACTCTCTGAACATTAAGCTCATTTAGTCCCTTGCACAGTGATTGCATAACAGGGATACACTCGAATGATTTATCGGGTATAGTCATTAATGACATAGTAATCTGTCTAAACTATTTGGAGGAGAATACATTGGTGCTCATTGTGTTTGTCATTTCAAGGTAGTACAATTCCTGAGAATGCTGTCAATATTAGGACAGATATCATTTTCAACTTGCCCCAAAAGCCATGAAACCTGGTCATTTTGAGGTGCACCACACAACTGTTCCAATTCTTCAGTTAGTTTATGGCTCATCGTTTGACAAGATTGGTTCAGTACCCGAATCATACTGCCATGTAAATTCTCCCAATCGATTTCTTCATGAAATGCAATAAGCTTGCCGCAGGTATTTACATGAGTTAACTCGCAGGGATATGATTTTATTTTTTGTGAGTGGCGAGCGGCACTATCTGATACTATTGGCTGCCGCTCTGAAACGAGCAATTGATATCCCTTTTTCCTAGGAAACCCGGCAATATCATAGATATGTATGATCAAGATTTCTTGTGTTTTGCGAGTCAAATTCACACATTGTAATCCGAGGCTTAACCGTTTCCCAGAGGCAACCTTTTAGTACAAAATAGTCGTATCCTGCTGCATCAATTTTTATAAAGTCGATACCACTGATTTTTGCCGGAAACAAAAGTCGGCAATGCTGACAACATCAACAGTGGTAGTGCATGTGTGACTGGGATGAAAGTTATTGAGACTGCCGATAACCAATGGTAACGAGCTAGTGTAAAATGATCTGTTCAACTCACTTCTCATAAAAACTGCTCTATCATCAACAAGTAATTTGGGAAAATTGTTTGCTAACGCATCAAGCGTTCTATAGTTATTGGGATCCGGCTCAAACGCAAATACGCGCCAATCATTATCTAAAAACCGTGTGCAGTGTTTTCCTGAACCGGAGCCGACATCAATCATAATTCGGGAATCGGAAACCAACTTTAAGTACTCATGACAAAGCGTTGATTCACAAATTGAAATTCTTGAATTATTTATGGTGTTTTTCATTTTTTATTGAGTTTTTCTAATGCTGTCAGCAATATTAGTCCAGAAGTCATTTCCCCGTCTATGTCATTCTCTAAACTGTGAAGATGATTTTTCACCTTTTGGAGAAACCGATTATAAGGATTTGCACTCAGAGAAATTTGACTTATCAACGTTATTTATGAGTAAAGAGCGGCGCTAAAAACCCCATAATGTGCATGTAGCGCTGAGCGCGATCTGGACGTCCATAAAATGATCGACTACATACAGGTGGTTATTACAAATTTTTCTAAAACAATCCATCAATTGCAAATAAGGCTTTAAATTCGCCGGATTGTCGTAGTGAGACAAGCCGAGATAATAGGGTCCGACAGGCATGACAACGTAATTAACAAGATGATGTCGATCACCTTTCGTTTTATATTCCAATGGTATTTGCTTAGATTCTGGAACTAATTGAGTAATCTCTTCTTCCTGTAACCCGGTCTTTTTAAGGCAACTTTTTATCAATTTTTCATCTATTGGCGTCTTCGAAAGCATTGATTTAATGACCCCTCTAGCCTCTTTGATTTGTCCCCGTGTCAACAACCAATTGAACTTCGTTATCGGATCCTTCCACTTTGACTCGATATCCCCCAAATGGAGGAGACGGCACATAGATGGATAAATTACTTCATTACAGGTACTATAACCAAAAAAATGGTGATCCTCGTAATGGGAAACGGTAAATTTTCGGTTTAGCTTCCGATGAAATTCTTCCTCGAAAAACGAGGGGTAAAGCAACTGAATCCGGTGTTCTCCAAAGTTTTGTGCAAGTACTTCCACTGTAGTCAGATATTGGTTCTTCAAACAGGTCATAGGCACCAGGATGCTGGCCGGTCCCCCTGCGTCAATTTGCTTCAGATAAGGTGAGATGTTTGACCCAATCCTTTTTGTGTGGTCTTTTCTGACTCGTTCCTCGACTACGCCGGCTTCCTCTCTGAATAACTCCAGATCTTTCAATTTCGATTTCTCATGTGCCAAATTTGTGGTCTCATAATAATCATCTGCCGCGTAGAACTCTTCATTGTAACCAGACGACACCATATCAGGTTCGTAAACATATTTGTAGTTCCGACTGGTGATTGCCGTCCTGCGTGTGTTACTGTCATAAATATGGCGAGTATCCGTGCGTATCAGCCGATTCTTGAAAAATGACTCATTGCCAGAATCCAGTATATTTCGCCCAGAAAAACCACCATCCTTGATGTCTTGTCGAAGCCCCAGCATCCCAAGAATAGTCGGTAAAATATCTAATTGAGAAAAAAGGTTAGAGATCACTCTTCCTTCCCCCATACCGGGAAATTTCAGAAATAGTGGAACCACGGTGTTGTAGTTATCTAAACATTGACCGTGGTTTTCCTTATACAAAGCACTTCTGCTTTCCATCGGTGCATAACCATGAGCACCCTTGACTTGGCTCGAATTTGGCGGAAAACCGTGATCGCCCATTAAAACCACTATCGATTCTTCATGGTTAATGCCGTAGTTTCCCAAGATGCCCAGTATCTCCTCCAGCTTGATCTCTCGCTCAATAATGCGCTCCGCAAAATAATGCAACGTGAAAAACATGGGAAATTCATACCCTCTATCTTCAAGAAAGCCTGAGAGCGCCCTGTTGAATTCACTATAGTTCATTGAGTTAATTCCTGTATAATGCTCATCGACGTACTGATACCCCATGGGGTTGATTTCCCTCAGGCGAAATTGAGACGCCCGAGACGCAGAGATTCCGTAAGTATGATAGCCATATTTTCCAAGGATATCTTTCAGTGCTGGAAATCTAGGCATATCCCTTTCTGGGTACAAGTGCATATGCTTCATATGACATTCGATAGCCAGTCGACTGCTCATTACAGACGTAATAACCATGTGGGTATCACAAGAATTCGAAATGACGTTATCGAATCGCCAGCACGGGGTAAGAATTCTATACAACTCGTCGACCTGCTCCTTCTGATAGGCGCCCAAGGCATCACTTATCAAAAATATAATATTTTTCCCCAACAGCCCTTCAGGCACAACCAATTTAGTCATAAACCTCACTCCAATCCCTGATATTTTTCATAAGCCTAGAATATAATATTTTAACTTCGTGGTTGGTTTCCTTCGGTACAACAATCGTTTTAGTCACCAGATTGAGTTAAAGGAAAAAACATTCAAACATATGAGGCTTTTGCGAGAGCCTCATACTAAAAAAATTTAAGATTCGGTGTCGAGTGTATTCTCTAGCCAATTCCAGATCGCCGTATTCGCAGGGGTATGCCACTCATCGCGTTCAGGATGCCATTGAATTGCCAAAATCGGATATGAGCTATGTTTGAACGCTTCGACAATGCCGTCTTCGGTTTTAGCCAAAAACTCCCATTCCTCATGAAGCTGTTCGACGTAAAGGCCAAGGTTGTGATAGGAGTTTACCTCGTGAACAGCATCACCAAAAATATCCTTTCCGCTTTTACTGAGCACGAGTTTGTGATTGCAGCCAGCATGATTTTTAATGGCATGAAGCAGCTGTCCGGAACTGGTAAAATTGAGTAGTTGAAAACCTCGACAAATGCCGATGAGAGGAAGTTTTCGTTTTTTGCAGAAATTAATCAGGCCCTTTTCATGGGCATCACGCTGAGGGTCTGCATCAGCCAGGACTGGAGTTCGGTCGGCAATGCTGTTGCCTCCGCTGAGAATGAGCGCATCAATTTGGAGCTGAGTCAAATAATCTTCCGATTCACTTAGGCTTGCTGGTAGCAGAATCGGGCAATAATTCAGAGATTCCAAAAGATTAACCCAGGATTGGGCCAGACAATCCATAGTTTCTCCATAGTGAGTGGAGGAGGTTCTCATACTGATGGCAATGCGTCTTTTCATGATAGAATTTTAATTTGTTTATTGCCGCAATCAAGGCAGACTTTCTGAGCCTTGATCAGGCGTTCGAAGATATTTTCACCACAGCCAATGGCTGCGGGAAGTTTAAATTCGGCTGCGCGAATAGCCATATGAGACGCGATTCCGCCATATTGAGTGATAAGCCCTTTGATATTGTGACTAAAAATCCAGTCGAAACCGGGATCAGCTCGACTGATGACTATTATGCAGTCATTGATCTGTTTTTTTGAAAATCGCTTATTTTCATCGAGATAAAGGATAGAGCTTTGAATTTTCTTATTCGTAATAAAGTTCGGTTCACTATCCCGGACAATGAAGTAGTGAAGATCCCTATTTGATGAGATGAAACTTGGCAAATGAATGGCTCGACTTAAATGCAGTCGTTTTTTCATATGGTTGATTTCTCGTTTTAGATCGACTACAAAGGTTGATGGCAATGACTGAGAACTCCATTTTAATAGATTCTCGATTGAGATAAAAGCCATATCGTCACGGTCTATTTTAAAGTGTTCCCCAGCGACTTTGATACTATCTAGAATCAGGCTGAGGTTTTTCGTAAATTCAAATTTGGCAAATTCTCGCGCTACGATTGAATCACAGATAAAGTCAATGAAGTTCTTCGCGGGAATTTCCAATTTTTGATCTTTGAGTTTTTGCTGTAGTAGTTTTTGGCGGTCAAGCAAATAGGACCGCGGACAATTTTGAGACTGACTAAGGTCTATTTTGTTACTACCAAAATAGAGTTCGGGAGCTTCAGCATAACTCAGACTTGTGATGTCGTAGGTATCCGGGCGAAGATGGCCGTATTTTTCTACAATAGATTGATAACCGGAATGATTTTTTTTCAGACCGCCCAAATCCATAGAAACCTCTGTGGCGACTGTGGAGATGGACGATAGGAAGTTATCTAAGTCATTTTCGGATGGGAAAAAATCATCGGCCATTGAGCGTAAAAAACTCATACTGATAAAGGCGTAACGTGCGAGTATTGAGAAAGGGCGAGTTCCGTAGCGTTTCGTGTTCTCGATTAATTGCTGCAGCTCTTTAATGATATGTGTCGGGTTTTCACATTTGAGCGCTTTTTTCATACGCTCTCTTTGTGAAATCATTTGGTCGAGTTCACTGAGCTGGGCTTGAATGGAGGTTTTTCGGTTGAGAATGCACTGACATGTCAAATGGCGTAGTTCGCGGCGTAATTCTTCGATTTCATCAGGCAGAAAGCCATTCTGCACGAGTTCTTCTAAGCGCTTTTCAAGGTCAAAAGAACTACAGGTCAAAGCGATGTTAAATTCGATTTTATCGTGAAACTCCGGGTTGTCTCGCAATTTTTCACATTGATAACGGATCAGTTTTTCTGCAACCCGATCCGAGAGATTCTCTGGCAGAAACGAAGTAAGACTAGCTCTGATATCTATATAGGGCTGGTGGCAAAGCGAGTAGAGCAAGGGTTCATTCGGGAGTTTTTTATAAGCACTCTTCTGTCTGGCTTTATTCCAGATATCATCAGTAATGATTTTTTTATAAAGAGAAAGAGCCAGAGAACCGGGATGAGTGCCGATGATTTCCGCAGGATTCCAGTCAGGCATATTTCCCAAAAGCAAACCGTCACCGAGCACAGGCTGTCTTCCTTGACTGAGCCATTCGCAGAAACTTTGAATATTTTGATGCTCTTTGAAAAAGTCGCAATCATTAATTTTTTGATTCGCGCAGGCAACTAAAGGTCGAACTTGAAAAATGAAAATCTGTCCTTTTTTACTGACGGCAAATTCAATATCCAAGCTGTCGTAATTCAGCAATGTTTCGATTTCCTTTACAGCTTCTAGAAATGGAGCTGTCCAAAAATAGTCAAAAGGACCTTGGAAGTCGCGCCGCAGGATCATTTTTTCGTGACTTTTACTTTCACCTGAAGTAATACCATCAGTAGTATCACCAAATTCGTAATTGATGACGTAATAGGGAGCATTGTGATTGATGTCACGAGTAAATGTGACGCCTGAAAGAGCGATATTCTCAACTTGTGGTTGAATGAGCACTTCGTTGCTGGAGCATTCATCCCCATAACTACAAATTACGTCATTCACTGCTTGCTCTATCGCACAAGAGTCCCCTCGAGAAATATTGAGAATACTGGTATAATGACCGGCAGCAGAGCTTTCCCAGCCGTCTTCATTGACAGAGCTGCTGCGGACAATGATTTGTTGAGACTCAAAGGTTTGCTGTACTTGATCAATAATTTCCTTTTGCGCCGTCTTCCAACGGTTAGTCGAGAAACTGATTTGGGACAAAATCATTGACCGTTTCAATAAAGGTTTCAGCCGTTGAAGTGTTTGAGCTTTACTGCCCAGTATAAATTGAGTGAGTTCAAATGGCGAGTTCAAGCTGACTGCCTGGTCGTCAAGGTCTATTTTTTCGCAGAGTTCTTTTATGTGAATAAGTGCTTCGGAGAGAGTCTTTGTTGGAAACTTCTCAACGGCATCCTGGAAAAATGACCAGCGTTGGGCCTCAATGTAGGCTAGGATAGGATCTTGTTCGCTTTCGTTTCGGTATCCGAAACGCAAGCTTTCTCTGCCAGAAAGCAGCTTCTCGAGGGCGCTTTGTCGGAAAACCGTCTCGCCGGAGAAAATGATAAAAGCTGTATCAGATTCATCTTGAATGACTTCGAAAACTTTTCCCAGCGAGCTTTGTTCCCAGTTCAGCAGATAGTAGAATTTATATTGAGGGTATTTAGCGATTAATTTTTCTATGTGGTAACCACAAACAAAAATGATTTCGTCAATTCCACAAGATTTGAGGGCTCGGATATTCCATTCTACAGCTTTGTGCCCATTGATTTGAGATAAACTGTAAGGATAGCTCTCATTTGGGTCGAGTTTGCGAACACCACGACCATAATCCAGAATAATTGCTTTCATTTTAAATAACCTCGTGGTTGCCCAAAATAGCAACGTGTTTGAGAACAGGATGAATGATAAAATATGTTTCAGCCTCGGAACTGTCGTTTTGAGATTGACAGAGAATTGTTCCACTTTCAGAAAAGTCGGTGATAATTTCCATCAAAAGTGAAGCGCGAATCAAAGGATCATATATCAGGTCAATCAATTCACGTTGGACTGGGATGGAGAAATTTTTCATGCGAATTAAGGGACCTGTATCAATTTGTTCATCAAAAAAGAAAGCACTTGCACTGATTTTATTTTCTTTGAGCATGCTGTAATAGGCCGTAGTGCTGCCGCGAAACGCGGGAATCCGGCCAGGATGAATATGAAGAATTTTTTTCCCCAGCTGCAAAATTTCCTTTTTGAGGATAATACCGCCGACACCTCCGTAAATGACATGGGAGCAATCAAGAGATTTGAGGACGTTGATAACGATAGAATCGTTAGGGTCAAGACTGGATAGGAGGCTATATGAAATGTTGTTATCATCTAGTGTTTTTTTAAGCCCTTCATTGGGATTAAAACTTAGCCCCTCGTAGCTGTAATGATTGGCCAGCTGACTCTGACTAGGTTTATCACGATCATTTTTTTCTAAAATGATAAATTTTTCAGCAATAAGGTCCCGTGAAATAAGGATTTGCAGATAAGCTCGAGAACGAGCACAATCCGCAAGAAGCATACAAAGGTTTTTAAGAATCATAGAGCAATTCTTCTGGAATGTACTAATTTCTTCACGAGTTCACTTTCATGAGTTAAACTCACTTGGCAAAGATAAATAAAGGCAGTACTAAGAGCGTTTTGTTGTGAAAGTTCAAAGCTGAGCAGATCTCCCAGTTTTAACGCTGTATTAAAGAATTTTAGATTGTATTTTTCCTCATAGATTTCCAGACAGGCGCGGTGAAGCATGAGATAAAGGTATAATTTTTTTTTATCTCCTTTTCCCTTAATAATCTTCTCATTATAAAATGGCTGCAAAAATTTCTTAACTTCGTAGCGCTTGAGAAATGGCTGCAACATTCGTATTGCTTCTTCCGCTTGATTCCTAAGTAAGAATTCAATACCGTTTTTAAGAAAAACTTGAGTGCTGATAGGAAAATATTCGTCTTTATCTGTTTTCGAAGGCAAGATTCCCTTCAATTGGTCATACCATTCAAATAAATTAAGATGAATCAGTTTTCCTCCTGGCCGACTTTCGAAGTAACCCCGCAAAAGATCAGTCCCTTCATACGGGGTGTACATATAATGATAGGTTTCTTCTATGAAGTCGTATTGAGAGTAGGGATAGGGGGAATCTTTGGACATGGAGAACCAGGTTAAAGTAACGCTTTCTTTAGTTGGGAAATGAGAGCTGAAATATTCGTGTCTACGTAGTTTTCGAGTACTATATCAGGACTTTGAGGCTCGTCCGCTGGGAGGTCCAGACCGGGAATATTCGAAATTTCACTGCGATCAAAGCGTTGATATAGTTTTTTCTGTTGATCGCGACTACGACGAGTTTCTTCATCCGAGCGTAGATAAATTTCAAAATAGCTCTCCAGAGTCTGACGATGTTTTTCTTGAACGAATTTAAATAACGTGTTGGCTGCTACAATGATTGTATGCCCTTGGGACTGAAGTAAAGAAGCAAGGCGACCAATACGCAAAGCATTTTCAATTCTTTGCTCAAGAGCATAATGGCTATTTTCAATGGAAAGAACCTTGCGAAAAGCATCGCCATCCAGAAGGATGACAGATTTTTGCTGTTGTTGAAATTCTTTGATCAAAGATTCGGCAAGAAGAGTTTTTCCTGAGTTGGGCAGCCCGATAATCCAGATGATTCGATTGCTTTGGCTCATTTTAAAGTTTCAGCCCGGAAATAAAGTCTTCAAATTCTTGCCACTGGCAATAGGACTTGTTTTTGTTAGCAAGCAAAGTTTTAGTCAGTTCTGGATATTTTGTATGTAAAAGTGAACGCATGTATCGATCTCTTTCAATAAACTCAACACAGCGTTGTTCACCACCAAATATTCCTTCGAAATAGATTTTTCCTTCATCTCTTTCGGGTCTCGGGTTTGCACGGATATAGATCGTATGAGATGAACGTCGGTAATGCTCCAAAAATTCCTCAAGACCAATAAAGCATACACTTTTTCCGGTTCCTATGGTGGAGTCCCGGGATTCTTTGGGACTTAGCGAATAGTCAAAAAGCCCTAGTTGCGAATTGTTGGCAAGATTAAAAAAGTCTTCCCCGGAACGCAGAGCGTATAGCAGAGTGACACCTTTGGCAAAAAAAACTTGCGATCCTTCGTGAATTAGACTGGTTTCCGCACTTGTGTGTACAGAGTATTTGCTGTGCATGAGACATGCCATTTCGTTGAAAAAAGATGAGATGTCAAAGCCATACCATTGGACTTCTTCTAGATTGGTTTCTTCCACGCAGGTTGATAAGTTTCGAAGCAGTTCTCGACAGAATTGAATGCCTTCGATACAGCCAAACAATGTCTGACCATATTCAAAAAAAGATTTGTTTTTAAAGAGTGAAAGTGCTGTGAGCTTATTTAGATTCGATGAAAAATCATCGGCATGATAAATACCTTTTTTATAAAGCAGCTCAACTTCTTTGAGATCCCCTTTTTCGAGCAGTCGAAGCATTTGCAGATAGGTGAAAATATCATGGGAATAACGGGCATGCATGAGCCAGTCGTAAGCTTGGGATTTAGTGCGAAAATCGTAGACTTCTTTGCTATTGGCGTCTTGAGAGATCTCTCCGAATTCAAGATAAGAAAAGGTCTTGCCTTCTGTTTCAGAAAAGTTAGTATTCATAATTTTTTCACCCGCCAGAATTCCATAACGACTTGACGATTAGGCAGGCTGCGTACTCCCGCGACGAAACCAGATAAATTAATCATGCCGGAGATTGCCTGACAGCGCGATCTATTGTGAGTGTACCTTGTGAAATGTTTAGAAAAGATTCAGCTAAAGCTTTATCTTTCAGTGAGTCAATTTCAAGCCACTGCCCGTTAATTTTGTGAGCTTTTAGCGTGTGACCTTGAGTAATCATTTCCTGTAATAAATCGGTCATGTAGAGGTTATCGAATTTTTCCGAATCAAGGGCTCCTTCCAGTTTGCGATAGGTTAGTATGAGGTTTTTTAATCCTTGGTTTTTGAAACGCATAAGGCCAATGTATTGAGCTTGAATATCACTGAAGTCCTGACTTTTTTGTCCTATTTCGGCAAGATTATCACAGGAGTTAAAACGTAGGCTTTCTAGATCACCCAACGGATTGTCAGTGCGCTGTTCCCAGTAAGGCAAAAAATCTAGGTCTACAGTGACAATAGCTTCATTCTCTATGGTGAGGATTTCTTCCAGGACATTTTTCTGATACAGGATATCGCCATAAGAAATAATGACATCATTCCCGAAATCTTCAGCAGTACGCCAAAGGCTATAGACCATATTGGTTTCTGCGAAGCGCGAATTGTAAACCTGCTTAGCGTTAGCGATTACATTATCAGCACAATAACCTGTAACAACAATAATATTATTGATTCCGCAGCTTTGAGCTGTGTGAATCTGCCAATCGATAATAGTTTTACCGGCAACGGGAACCATGCCTTTGGGACGATCATTGGTAATTGGTTTAAGGCGGCTTCCCTGACCTGCAGAAAGGATAATAAAAGTCGGAAGCTTATTCTTGATCATAAGTGTTTTGGATAGAACCCATTTGAAAGGCTATCGCACCCCCATAGGGAGCGATGGCAAGGACTAATTTTATTGGTGATTTATTAATTATAGTAGTATGACATGAATGAGGGATTTTATGTATTTTCCCTATGGATAATTTCAATGAACTTTTCCATATGTTTCTGAGTAAATTGATCGAGTTTTTCAGAATATATGTTTTTCGCATTATAATCGTTTTCAGGGTAAAGGTCCCCGACATTAATGGAAAGATCATTGGTATGCAGTAATGCGGTATAGGCCCGCGCTTTATTAATTGCTTCAGTTGTCAGTTCGGGAAGTTCATCAATCCTGACCAGTAAATTTTCATAAATTGCTCTTGATCCTGAATCTACCGTAAAACCCAAACTTGCATGAACACCTTTACCAAATACAATACAGTTTTTACCAAACGATGGGAGTTCATAAGCGACTGACCCTCCTAACGTCACACCACAAGTTAACATTGGCAGTAAATCAAATGTTGTAATGTCCAGTGTATCAATCAATCTTATATTGTCAGAAGGCTTTTCTTTCATTAACGTTTTCAGATACTTGATAGAATTAAATTCAGGGTGAATTTTGTCTTCGATTATTTCTACCGGGTGGAGTTTAAAAACCCATACGAACTCCTTATTGTTGATCGCTTTGTCATACGTCATGTCTAACCATTGCTCAAAGCAATTCAATTTAACATCTCCAAACGTAATAGAATTATCCCAACACATATGAGTAAATACGGCAACGACATTTTTGTTTTCAGGTATATTCAGTTGTTTTCTTAAATCCTTTTCATTTATCTTTTTCTTACTGAATCGTTTATCAAGAAGTGATTTTCCTTTTTCGATTAAAAGGGAATTCTCTGATAAATTCTCAAGGACCTCACGTGTCCGTTTCATTCCTGGAAATGTGGGATAGCGGAATCGAAATTCATAACTATCCGAATGAATTCTGGGGACAATTTCATAATAATGATTCGGTGGATGATTTAATTCTGTATTAAGATCACAATTAAACACTTTTTTGTTCATCTTGAAAGCAACATCAGTCCAACAACCCCAGAGACTTTTCCCGGGATCATTGATCATTATCATATCATAATCAATCAACAATTTCTCTGCACTGACAACATGGATGATGGTACTTTTTAGAAATTCATATGCTGCGGTTTCCTGCTTAATTAAAAGCGAATCTACCCGACCCAACTTAAATGAATACTGAAACGAATCATAAGCATATTTGCCGACATGAATATTATGGTATTTGAAGTTAAAATAATCATCCTGAGTCATATGATCACCCAAATTTTCCATAATTTCATCAACCGATTCCAAATCCTCATTTGTTATTAAAGAATTCTGGTCAATTAGCCGATCGCAAAACTGATTTAGCCGGTTGCTGACTTTCAATGTACAGGAATCACATCGCCTGCGCCAATTAACTTTATCGTTTATGCCATAGCTCCCACACCCTTGAAAATCACACGCTTTAACGGCTTTATTGCAAATCAAACCATCAATTTCATACCCCTCATGCTGTCTCATAAAATGAGAATTAATTTCATATATGCTAAAATGTACATTTAATACAAAACCGCTGTTGACAACCAATAGACGCTTATTATTCATAATATTAATAGGTTAATTTTTTATAGGTATTTGGAGATGCGTGATCATGGGTAAGTTGTACCTTCGAGTCAAATGTTATTTTTAAACGTGAGTAGTTTGCAAGAAGTATTGATATTAACATCTCTTTTAGACTGGTATTGAAAGCCGGCAGACTTAAACAACTTTTGACAATTTTCGAAATTTTCTGTATGACTGTAATCTGAAAAATATTTAAAATTGTCCTCCCTAAATTGGTAGATAAATGTTCCACCTTTAATAAGATGTTTTTTGAGATGACTCAAGAACGCTTCTCGATCAGACACAAAAATCAGTGAACATATACAGATTATAAAATCATATTGCTCTTCCAAAACAGGAAGATTATGTGGAAGCCAATGCGTAAACAGATGGTTAGTCTTATAGCAAGTTTCATCAATAAAATGATGACGATATCCAAAAACCTCAATATTTTTTTGCCCATTTGGTAAGATATTCGGAAATGGCATAACAAGAGGGAAAAATAGTGCGATCCTAGGGGAACTATTCTTTGGCAATGCAGTATTCAATGCAGATTCAAGCAATCGATCTCTTGAGTTAAGCGGGACATTAATCTCAAGCATTTCTGTTCGTCGAGCTATTTGAAAATAAGGAGTAAAAGACGGTAAGAATGAATGATGAAGGAATATCCTTTTATTTATGTCACCAGAAAACAATGCAGAGAATGGACTTTCCAAGTGTTTCGCCAGCAGTTTTATAAACCAGTCGGGAACAGTTTTATTATTTTCCCCGCATAGCTTTTGTTTCCGCGTTTGGGCAGCAATAATGCCAATAAATAAAGCAATTTCTACCAGATTAATTTCCGATGAAGACGGAAGCTGCTCTTCCACTACAGGGATGCTTGACGCGGTAATGACCTTAATCCGAAATCGACTCCAATATTCTAAAAGATCATCCGCTTCACTTTCAAAACCATGTTCTGCAAACATCATCAATAGATTTGAAGATACAAAGAGAATTCCTTTGTCAGGCAACGGATGATGATCACCCTCAAAATATGCTTTGAGTTGCATGGATAGTTGATCCTTTACAGGCGATTTTTTAATTCTACCCCCCTTAAGATTGTTCAATTTACTAAGCAACCGTTTCGTTAAAGAACCATCCAGCCATGCCATCGAATTAATACAATCTACAATTTCACTTTCAACAATTGTGTCCAGTATAGAATCAAGAATTTCATGTAATATAGAAGTATCGACATAGCCACTTAATGAAAAAATTAATTGAAGCCCAATACCTTCCTTAAAAAATGGCTGATGGTCGCATTCTTCTCTTAACTTTATCCCCATTGCATTGCGCTCTGTTTCTGACACAGATTGAACAATCATTTCTCTGGTCAAAGCGAGTTGACATATCCCGTCAATGTCAATATCACTTGGGCAGGTAACCAATCGATTATGTTCGAGAAGACTAACAATCCGGGAACATATTAACTTTGAAGTTTGTATATTTCGATTATCTATATTTAATTGCGATTCCGGCATAACCTTAACAATCAATGGCAGTTTTCCTTTCAATAATTAGATCTGCCAGTTCTTTTTTAGTATTAAACGTTAGATATTCAGGGTTATGACCTGAAAAGGTTAAATTTTTTGCTAACATTCGATGTAAAGATGTTAACACATTTTCAGATAATTCCTTCAGATCCATGTCACCTGTTTTTAGCAATAAATCTTGAGCTGTTGAAAACAAAAATGTATTTAGTATTTTATGTTCCGCGTCAGTCATCTTAATTCTGTCATCGGAAAATTGATTGAGAGATATTTTGTGGAAAATCGGTTTGAGTTTGTCGTGGTTGCTATCAATTGCCTTTGACCTGCGTGAAATAATCGTTCCGCCACACGCCTTTATTTCCTGAATTCGTTGATGATCTCTTTCATTGCAGTTTAAATGAAGACAATAGTCTGCACACGAGTAAGCAGCGCTTAATTCCGCGCCATGTTCAACCACACCACACGCATACTTATTAAATCGTGAGTGTGTTTCCCAACCCCTACCATAAAGATTAAGTTTTAGCCCGAGATCGTCACACCATTCCAATACAACATGGCGATAAATATTATCATTCAGCTTCCAAAACAAGTCCTGCATGATCGAATCCTGATCATCTAAGGATAATTGCTCATAAATTGAATTGAATTCCGTAACTGTATTTAGCCTCAATTCTAATTCTCTGTAATTGATGCACGTTTTTCCAGCTCGATAATATCGCCAAAGTTCATCATGCATTTCTGAGAGTATATCCAGTGTAATACCAAATTTTCCCACGACTGGTAACAGGTCTTCTTCTATAACAACTTCTGTCGGTTTACCATGATTCGATGCAAAACATAAATCGCATCTAAATTTGTCTGAATATTTATCGTTATGCTCATTCTTCTTAAAAATATCAGTATCGACAATCATCCCGGTTTGGTAAAGTAGATCCGCGTCATAATTATATTTTAGAATCGGCTCAACATAGCCGATGATTAAATCGCGCATTCGTGGTTTATTAGTCAAAGGGTTTAGTCCCTGAGCTAGATCATTCCATTCTGTAGCAGTATCTTTATTATTGATCAATGTCACAGAATCCTGAACCCAGGTTATGAACATTAAATTTTCCGGATAGATTTCACGATCTTCCGTACGCAAGTGGTTGATGAAGATGAGAAGATGTGGTTTATATTCATTAATTAGCTTAGCGACCCGCCATGGTGACAAATCTCGTTCTACACGCAGAATTTCCGTTTCCCAACCTATCTTTTCAAATGCCGCACAGGTATCGCGGGCGCTGTACTGGACAACAGTGCTGGTGGCATGGGTCGGCATAAGTAGGCGGGGTTTCACGTCAGATTTACCTCGAATAATTTTTGCAAGATCCTCATCCGAAATTGAATTGTAATACACTTGATTTTCTTCGTGATACCGATTCTTTTCAGCTTCACGACGTACAAATAGTTCTGCCAATGGCTCGATTATTTTATTGCAGTGGTCTTCAGATAACGACGACACCGGGACAAATAAATGAGATCGCTGTACTTCTGTTTCACACAACTCAACTATTTTGTTGATGTCCTCGTGCCAATAAAACTCCACTTCAGCCTTTTTCAGATACTGACGTCGATCTGCAACCTGTAACCATGCTGCCAGGCAGTGAATACTATCGATAATAACGTATATATGGCGAAACGGTTCATGGTATTTGAGTCTACTCTCAAAATGATTATAGATTATATCTAATTCATATCCTGGCCTTAGTCCAACGATTACCGCCGGACTCAACCCCTTGGTTACTCGGTCCTCCATCTTTCTTATAGAATTTTGAGCAGTCAAAATGGGATTATCAACATTTGTCAATGCCTGCCATTGTCCACTTTCGTTTTGGATAACATAACAAATTCCATTATCTTTCGTATTTATCGCTCCGACAGTTTCAATATCTACCGATTCCAATCGCTTAGATAATAGAGGAAAACGATGCGTCAATGCATCAAGATTTGTTTTGTATATTGGATTTTCAGGCATATAAAAAGGTAATTATTCTGACGGTAAATTAGGGAAGAATACTGGACGCCATAGTTTGGAGTTCCGCCTTTAGGTGGGTAGTTAAAAAGAGAAAAAAACTAAAGGCGGAACTCAAAACTATGGCAATTCAACTTTAACTAAATTGATTGTGTCTGTAGGGGGCTGTGTTAAATCCGAACATTCAGTCCGGCATCTTTCAGGTATAATCGCGTTTTTATCGGGTTTTGATCGGTAAAATGAAAGATACTGGCTGCGGCAACTCCAGATGCATGGCCAACGCTGATACCCTCCTTAAAATGTGCAAGCGTACCCACGCCACCATGCGCAATAACGGGAATTTTTAAGCGGGTGCTAACATCTGTGATAAACTCTAAATCGTAGCCAGCCATCGTCCCTTCGTGATCTATTGAGGTGAGAATGAGTTCCCCGGCACCAAGTTCCTCAAGCCTTATTACCCATTCAAATGCATCAATATCTGTTTTTGTTGTTCCTGAATGAGTAAAAACTTCCCGTTTTCCCTTATCATTCATTTTATAGTCAACCGAAACAACGATATTTGCTTTGCCAAAATGCTGTGAGGCCTTTGCAACAAAATCCGGATTTTCTACCGCTGCGGTATTAATAACAACTTTATCGGCGCCAGCAGCGAGGACCATTTTTATATCATCAAGAGATCTTATACCACCCCCGACAGATAACGGCATAAAACATTCCTCTGCGGTTTTGGTAATGATATCAAGAAGTACATCCCTTTCTTCTTGGCTCGCCAAAATATCCAGAAAAGCTAGCTCATCGACGCGCTGTGCATCATACACTTTTGCTGCCGTAACAGGAGCTCCAACA
Organism: Verrucomicrobiota bacterium; assembly: GCA_021772675.1. Lineage (GTDB taxonomy): Bacteria > Verrucomicrobiota > Lentisphaeria > JABSQK01 > JAJFLO01 > JAJFLO01. Next base: position 20,662 of record JAJFLO010000033.1, read on the forward strand.
TCACGAAAGTCGCAAAATTGTTTGCCCTTTACACATCGGCCATGTTTTAAAAGCAGGATAGGAATTATACGATTTTTCAGCATTATTTGTTGAACACGTTTGTGATATGAGTCGGGATTTCGGCCATGAATAATTACTTTCACAGTAGATCCGTTTGTAGTGGCGTCGCCAGTGTGCGTTTTTTTGCACACAAGACGTTTTAAGCGGGGGATTGGCCTTGACTAATGTATTACTTTATACTCTCCATATGGTGCACATGCTCTTGCAGTCTAAAAAACATAGACTGCTTGCGAGACACACTACAAACAGTGTACAGGCAATGACGGAGTTCAATGAATACGTAATCGAAGTCGTGCCTGTAAAACCCAGTTTGGGTGTCCTGCGTCAAACCAGTTCCAAGAAATTCTCAAGGACCTGTAATCCAATATCCTGACTTTTTTCTGGATGAAATTGGACTAGTTGTATATTCTCTTTGCTCAATGATGACAAGAATGTGCCCCCATGATCACATGTACTTGTCATAACACTATTAAGGTTATAAACAAAATGGAAACTGTGTACGAAATAAAACGATGCCGGTGATCTAATTCCTTTAAATAGTGGATTATGTTCATCAAACTCAACATCGTTCCAGCCTATGTGTGGAATTTTGCAATCGTCTGATTCCGGCACAAGTTGTAAAACGTCCGCATCCAACCATCCTAATCCTTCGGTTGGTCCTTCTTCTTCACCAAATCGAGCCGCTAACTGCATACCTAAGCAAATACCAAGCATCGGTTTCTGACGTTCTATGATTTCTCTGTTTAATGTCTCAACAAGTCCCAAATTATTAAGATTTTCCATTCCTTGGCGAAAGGACCCGACACCCGGTAAAACGATGCCATCACATTTTTCTAAATCCGCAGGATCACTTGTTATGACGACATCAGCTCCGACCATTTCCAATGCCTTTGACACTGAATGCAAATTCCCCATCTTATAATCAACTACAACAATCAATTATCTAAGTCTTTCCAATCCCAGCTATCCTGATCGTACAATTTTTCACCATGGATAACACTTTGAGGATCATGTTGATGGGGACTGATTGCGTGGCCCATTGCGATTTCAACAAACTCATTCTCATCCATATCAATCATTTTAAGAAATAGGTCGAGGGATTCCGGACGATTTCCTTCATAGTCATCAACCAACTTTTGTGCTTCATCTCGATTTAACCGGTGATTCCTAATATCTAACGAAACTAAATGTGACACCCTTGCATACCCACGTTTTATATACTTGATGTAATCGCGTACGCCCTGCATCATACATTCTATTTTTTCATACCTATATCCAGAAGGCACCCCTTCGACATCATCGCCCTCCCATCCCAATTCATCCTGGATAAGCTGTGACTGCTTTTTGACATCCCAGGGTATATAGCTTCCTAAACACACAGACCGATACTTAATCGATCGCAGCTCTTTTTGTGAGGGATACTTGAAACATTGCAAATCTCGAACGTCAACACCGATCATCCCGGCCATATCCTCGGCCGTTATTCCCAGATTAACCCACATATTAAATCGCTTTTCATTCACTTCTTCAACGTCATCGTAACTATAATAGCTGGTATACTCGGCACTGGGCTCGCCCCACAAAATTAATGGTATGTTAAACTTTACCGCGATTTGCATCGGGTAGGCAAAGACACCAGAATGACAGTGCCAACAAAAATCTCCCTTGCGGATAAATGCTTCTCGCATCGTCTTTTTTACGATATCCCAGTTTGTTCGAAACTTGATAAAATCAACCCCCAGCTCACGAATCACCCGGTCAACATTCCTCAATAAATTTGGTCGATAGAAATGGTGATCATACGATACGACCAGCGGTTTAACATTATAATCCTTGACTAATTTGTAAACTGTATAGGTACTGTCTTTTCCTCCACTGAAGGGAATGATGCAATCATAATCATATTTCCCTCTATACTGATCAAGAAGCGTTACCAGATCCTTTTCCTTACTCACCCAATCAATTTTCTCCTGTTTCAGTTGATGCTGGTTGCATATACCACATACACCCTGGTCATCAAACAGTATCGTCTCATGAGTTTCAGGAATGACACAATTTGAACATCGTTTCAATTGAAATTCTCCTGGTTAATTAGTCTCATTTTTAACAAATGCCCCATCAAGCAAGACGCCTAAATCCCTGATGAGCCACTGGTCCCTTTAAGAGGTCCATTATCTTATTGTTTTTTCGTGCTGTTGAGATACCCATAAAAACTTCTTTTACAGCAGCCAAAAAACTCTTTACATGATGATCTTTTTGCGCATACGTCGCATAAAACCTGCCTGACGCCAGGAACCCTTTTTCTAACATGAACTGGGTATACAGGGTCATCATCGATAAATCGTCATCATCATTAAACGAAAAATGGCTAAGTGGAGGGATGCCACTAACATGAATGCCAAGGTTTGCATTTTCGGCAGCAACTTCCCAACCGTTTTGAATTTGTTTTCCAATCTTTATTAGATGTGATGACACATCAAGACGCCGATGTTTACGTATGGTCGCTAAAGCTGTAACCGGCCCCAGACGCTCCGTCCAACTGGTACTGCTGATAAACGTGTTTTGAGCTGATTGCATCACATGTTCCCGCCCCAATATAACTCCCATAGAATAGCCGTTACTGACGGCTTTAGCAAATATTGCCAGATCAGGGTTAACAGCAAAAAGAAGATGAGCTCCACCTGAGTTTAACCGGAAGCCTGAGGTTATTTCATCAAATATTAAAACAGCCCCTGAGTCATTAGCAAGCTCCCGTATTCGCTGTAAATAACCGGGTGATGGATTTTCGCTACGAATTGGTTCCATAACTATAGCAGCGAGTTCATGGCCATGATCTTTTACAATTTTTTCAATATCTCCATATTGATTGTAGCGAAATGGAATAACAGATCCTACTAAATTTTGTGGGACACCAGCTGGTTTCAGGCCTGGTAATAAGTGCGCGTTTAATGCTTCATCGGTGGATAAATTGGCTGCTAAATACCAGTCATGCCAACCATGATAACCACAAAATGCGATTTTGTCTTTACCTGTATGAGCACGTGCTATTCTTACGGCAATGGCCATTGATTCACCACCACTTCTGGCATATCGCACCATATCCGCCCAATCGTGGATTTCACACATCAGGTCGGCGAGTTCAATCTCTTCAGGACAGTTCAGGGAACTACTGGTACCATGTTCTATGCATTTATGTGCTGCCTCATCAACATCCGTATCCGCAAACCCGAGAATATTGGCGCCGATGCCGCTTATACTCATATCAATGTATTTGTTATCGTCCAGATCCCAAACTTCAGCACCTTTCGCCTTGGAGTAGTATCCCGGCCATTGCCCTGGTGCGAACATTTCCGGCCGCTTAGACAATAATTGTGTCCCTCCGGGAATTCTCGCACGCGCCCGTTTTTGCATTTCAATGCTTTTGGTTATTGACTTAGGTTGCACTAAAGACATAGCATTTCGGAAGCGGGTTTATTCCAACCCTGATTGGGTTTGATTTCCTTATTGAGTGCACTTACTTCTGGATTTTGCTTAAGAAATTCAACAATGTCATTCATTGAAAAATGTGGATTGGCAGGATAAAGGTTAGAAAACACTACCTTAACAACATCTAAGTCCGAAGGGTAATCAACAGTCAAACGATACTCTGACAAATCTCTTTCAAGGTGAAATTGCCCTACTCTGAACAATTCAGGATTTTGCCAGAAAAGGAAGGTGACATGTTCACGATCAGACTTTTCTGTGGCCTGATACCATGCTTTTTCTAAAGCTGAAAAAGAAAATACCTCTACATCCATCCCCTCAGGGACTGTCCATTTGGGTGGTATCGTGTTTGCATAATAATCGTAATCACCGTTTAGAAAATTGGTGACTAATGTATCAACCATGGCCGGATCGATTAATGGACAGTCGCCAGTGAGCCGAATGATAACATCTGCGTCATATTGCTTAGCCACCTGATAATAGCGGTCAAGGACGTCATGCAGATCACCTCTATAGCAATCAATATCAAGCGACTGACATAACGTCATGATCGGATCGTCAGAATCGTCATTGCTTGTCGCGACCACAAGTTTATCTATTTGTTGTGCCGCCTGAACTCGTTCAAGCATATAGTCCAACATCGGCTTGCCATCAATCAAATGAAGAACTTTACCCGGTAGTCGCGTGGAGCTCATTCTCGCCTGTAAAATAGCGCAATTCATACTTTTTTGCTCAATGATACCATTTATGATACCACAACTCTGTTTTCTTCGTTAAGAATCCACAATGTTGATAGAGACGCTGGGCTTCATAATTGCGCCCCTGAGTAACGACGTCGACATATTTGATACCCTCTTCTTTTAGGGCATAAATCGATTGTTTCAATAAATAAGTACCCAATCCCTGTCCAGTATACTCACTACTCAATCCAAAGAGGCCAATAGATACTGAATTACTTCTGTTCTGTCTGATTGAGCAAAATCCAATAGGATCTTGCTCATGACATAACACAAATGTATAATGATCAAACTGTCCAAGAACCGCTTTTTCCACCCAATTTTGGTAGAATTGAATAACCTTTGATCGATCAAAATTTTCATCAAAATAATAACGACTATGTTTATAAATATCTGTCGCTATAACCTTGAGCTTTTTGATATCCTTTTCGTTCGCTTTTCTTAAATGAAATCCCGGCCGTGGTTTAATAATTTCAATATTGTCATCTAAAAATCGATCAAAAGTCAATCGCATATCGACAAATGAAAAACCGTTCTTCTCTGACATCACCACGCTTTCCCGATCATGACAATTACACAAATACTCAAGCAGATCGATTTTTTCCCTGCGAATAAAATCAGTGATGTGCCGTTTGATGTTTGGCGTCAATCTCAGGCAGGAAATATAACCGACGTTGCATCCGAAAAAATCGCTGTCCCATTCCATTTTCCGATACAGTTTTGTAATTTCAATCAACTCATTCTCTGCATCGTTATGATTAACGTCTTCTTCGATGATATCCGCACTAATATTGAGTACGTCCCCCAGTGTAGAACTGCCGTATTTTGCGACAAGAGATGGCAATAAATATCGTGTTCCTACTAAAAAACGATTACTTCGCTTTATCAATGGATCAATAATAATGTCGGAAATATCGACTAAATCATCGCGCATACCGATTAATATCTGAACAAAACCGAGGCCTTTCAGCAATAAGGCGGTGTCAATCGGTATATCATTCGCATAAATAACTGTTGTGAACGTGTGGTCATTAACAACGGTCATTAATTCCTGATTATCTTTAAAATGATAACAACAGATGTTGTTATCATTTTGAGCAATAAAATCTAAAGTTTCACCATAGATTTCAGATTTGAAATCATCCGGCTTCTCCCTAAATTTTATAATCAAGACTTCTTTCAAGTCATTCTTCGATACTGCAGAATGTCTTTCTCTGCTGATAACGACTCCCATACGGCCTTTCCCATCATTTCTTGAACATGTTTTATTTGGCGAATCATATCCTTCAATTCAGAAGGTTCGGTACTTAATGTGTGATCGGGTCCATCGCTTTCCCGAGACAAAGTGAAGTGTTTTTCTAATATACTTGCTCCGGCTGCAATTGCATATATCGCCGCCTCTGTTCCAAGCGTATGATCAGAAAATCCAACAGGACAATGATACACTTCTGCCAATGCCTTAATCGTAGATAAATTCAAATCGGTATGCGATTTTACCGGATATGCAGACACACAATGAAGCAGGGAAAAGGGACTGCCAGAATCACGAATGATATTAACGGCTTTATCAATTTCTGTCTGATTTGCCATACCGCGTGACATGATTATAGGCTTGTTCTGCCCGGCAACCTTTTTCAGAAGGTTCGTATTTACAAGATCAAATGAGGCTATCTTGTAACAGGAAATATTGATTGACTCAAGAAATTCAACGGATTCATCATCAAACGGCGTTGAAAACACTTCTATATCTTTAGATCGAGCATAATCGAACAACTTATCCTGTTGCTCAAAATCAAGTTCACACTGCTCGAGAATACCATAAATAGGCGAATCCTTCGGAACTCGTTTTTCGGTAATGTAGGTTTGGAATTTTACCGCACTTGCTCCTGCATTATAAGCCTCATCAATTAACTGTTTGGCAGTTCCATAATCACCATTATGATTTATCCCAACCTCAGCAATAATAAATACATCCTCCCCAGTTCCTATTGTTCGTCCATTTATATTAATCGTCGCGCTCATCATTTACCTTTCTACCAACAATTCATACCACCATCAATAATTAAATTATGACCATTTGTATAACTGGCAGCGGCCGAGGACAAATATATAATTCCCCCAACAATTTCATCGGCTCTGGCCATTCGCCCCATTGGACAACGCGTAGAATAATTTTTAATAAAATCCTCACCCTGAGGATTCTCATCGTTGTAAATACCCCCGGGAGAAACACAATTAACTCGAATATCGCTATCAGCTAAATGAACTGCAAAATATCGGGTCATTTGTATAATCCCCGCTTTAACTGCGCCATATACTTCGGAATTTCTTCGAGGGCAATCGGTATAGATTCTCGGGTCAGGACTAATCACTCCATATACTGAACCGACGTTAGTGATACAACCGGAATGATGATGCTGTCTCGCAAATTTCACAAAATTTTGAATACAAAAAAACGTCCCTTTCAAATTGACATCCATAACGAAATCAAAGGATTCTTCGGGACGTTCTTCAAAAGTTTCGAAAACACTGACCCCGGCATTATTAATCAAAATATCTATCGATTTTCTATAGTCATAAATGTCGGCAAAGATTTTTTCTAAATCATCCTTCGCAGAAATATCAGCAACCCTATATTCAATTTTTTCTGAATCAATTTTTTTGTTTTCATTCAAATTGCAGTCAATGCCAATGACCTCAGCTCCTAAGTCGATAAACGCCTGACATAGTTGCGTTCCTAATTGGCCGGCAGCACCGGTAACTAATACCGTCTTGTTCCTAAAGTTTCCTAATCTTTCCAGATACGTTGACATCAGCTAAACCTCAGTGAGGCAATTTAGATTTTTGAATAATTTAATGAGGTTTACGAGCTGACAGTTATCCCTGTAGTATTCGATGGTTATATATGCAGGCTCATGCTTATAGAGGAGAGACGTAACATCGTCTATCGTACTTTGCGAAGGGATATTATGAACATCACATGCTAATCCATCTTTGTTGTACCCCAGCTCACTGACATGGATTTGTACAATTTCGTTCATGGGAAGTTCCTGCAGATAGTCTTGATAAGAAATACCCATATTGTGAGCCGATATCTTTGCGTGAGAAATGTCGAAGACAAATTTCAAATTATTGGCAGTGATGATATCCGAAATAAAACTGGGAAGCGCAATATATTTATAAGCATCGGTGGGAAAGTAATTGTTGTTTTCAACTGCGACAGAAATGTTTGTCCCATGCAGCAATTGTAAGAGATAGTGATTATTTTCTGCTGCATTTTTTATAAGATCATCGTGTGAATATTCTTTTCCGCCAACCTGAAAGATTCCATTGACCAACACCGGATCAGCGCATGAACTTGCCATATGAAATGAGATTAGTTTTAAATCAGTTTTACACGTTATAATGCTTGCCACGTAATCTTTTTCTTTCTCAGACCATTCATGAATAAGTTCCAGATCGCAATGAAATACATTTTGCCGAGGTAAGGTGCAATGAAAGCTTTGATCTCTGCACTCAAGACAATCACTTGCCGCACCTATTTCCTGAGCAGATTGGTGATCCTTAAAAAGATGAGATACTGGTGTTGCAATCTCAAACATTATTTATGATTTTCTTTATCGCCCGAATCACGTCATTCAGATCATCTTCCGTTAATTTTGAGGAGAAAGGTAGACTAATAGTCTGCTGGCCAATCATAAAACTATTTGGATATTGAGCTTCGTCCCAACCATAAGTTTCATTATAATATGGATGAGACGGAATACTGCGATAATGAACCCCTGTGCCAATTCCTTCTAAATTCATTTTCGACAAAAATTGATCTCGGGTAATACCAACCTTTTCCGAATCAATTAAAATAGTAAAAAGATGATGCCCATTCCTTGTATAATAAGGAGTATCAGAACATAATTGTATTGGCAAATGGCGCAGTTCATCGACATAATACTGCCAGATTTCACATCGTTTTATCCAGTTTCGATCAATTTTCTTTAGCTGATGTATCCCAATCGCAGCCTGAAGATCCATCATATTATATTTGTATCCCGCTTGAGTAACCTGGTAGTGTTTGTAACCGTCATCCGTGAATCTCGCCCAGGCATCATCACTCATTCCGTGCAGAGCAAGAATCTTTATTTTATCAGCATCCTCTTTATTTTTAGTTAATACCATTCCCCCTTCACCTGTCACTACATTCTTGGTAGCGTAAAAACTGAAACAGCCAAAATCACCAAACGTGCCAACATGTTTTCCGTTATACTTCGTTTCAATTGCATGGGCGCAGTCCTCAATGATTTTCAGGTTATGTTCCCGCGCGATTTTCATGATACGGTCCATATCGCAGGCATGGCCACCAAAATGAACCGGTAATATCGCCTTGGTTCTATGGGTGATTTTCTCCAGAATGGAATCCGGGTCTATACAACAACTTATCGGATCACAATCAACAAGAACAGGCGTGGCCCCCGAATGGATAATCGCATTAACCGTAGCACAAAAAGTCATTGCTGTAGTAATAACCTCGTCTCCTTTGCTAATACCAGCCGCCAGCATGCTCAAATGCAATGCAGCCGTTCCGGAATTAACTGCAACTGCATGATCTGCTTGTTTATATGCCAAAAAGTCGCGTTCAAATTGCTGAACCTTTGGCCCTGTGCCAAGCCATCCTGTTCTTAACGAATCAACAACTTCCTTAATTTCAGGTTCGCCAATATCCGGGCTACCAAAAACGAGAAAGTTTTCCTTTGCTCTAACCGGTTTATCCGTTTGATGAAGCTCTCCAATTTCTAATATAGGTATCATAATGATTAAATAACTGGTTTACTGTTATTACTATTTTTTGTGAGCATGATGCCATCAACATATTCACCATTACATTTATAAAACTGTGTTAAACACCCCGCCACGCTAAAACCAGCTTTTTCGAATGCTTTCATACTCCCCACATTATTGGCGTAACATTTTGCAATAACAGCGTTAAGATGTAATACATCCAACGCATAATCTGCAATGAGACTTATTGCTTCGGCGGCATACCCCTTACCCCATTCAGTTTTATCGCCAATCATTAATCCAATTTCTCCATGATTATGGTAGTCCTGAATTGGACCCAATTTTATATTACCAATATGATGATCACTACCCCTCAGACATATCGCCAGAAAAATCACACCATTTTGCTTTTGAATTTCGTCAATATAATGACTAATACTACCCGTTGTATGGGTAATAAATCGTGATTCCAAGTACTGATTGACTTTGGAATCATTCATCCAGCGACAGTAATCATCTGTCGCATCGTCACGGGTCAGATTTCGCAAAAAAATACGTTCGCCTGTCAAATAAATTTCATTAGCAATTTCAGGAGCGATGATCATTAACTGACTAATTGTGCATACTCACAATATAAAGAATCCTCAGCCATTAACATCTCAGCATATTCAAGATCTTTTGGAGTATCCACACCAATTGTTTTGTATTCGGATTCTACGCATTTCACACTATACCCATGCTCAACGGCACGCATCATATCTACACTTTCAATTTTCTCAAGAGGAGTTTGAGGAAGGTCATTAAACTTATATAAAAAATCACAGCGAAATGGGATAATACATACTTGCTTCCAACGATCATAATAAAAATCTACTTTTTTTACTGAGGGAATCGGCTCTCGGCTACAGTATAGAGTATTCCAGTTTGGATCAAAAACTACCTTTACTTCGTTTGGATCATTAAACTCTTCAATACTCGTTATTTTCCGCACCAAATGGGCCGTTTGAAGTGAATTATCATCCAATAGTGGCTGTACTACCAAATCGATCATTCGGGGATTTACAAGAGGTTCATCTCCCTGAATATTAACAATGATATCCGCATCAGTATTGATTTTTTTCGCGGCCTCAGCAATTCGATCGGTACACCGTTCATGTAGATTTGAAGTCATTATTGCCTTGCCACCAAAGGCATTTACAACCTCAACAATCTCATTATCACATGTCGCAACCCAAACTTCATCAAGGGTATCTGACATACTGCAACGATGATAAATATGCTCGATCATTGAAATTTGGCAGATTTTTGCCAGTGGTTTTCCCGGAAATCGTGATGAATTCATTCTTACAGGTATGAAGCCAATAATTTTCATGATGTCCTCATAATATTCTTAAAGTCTATGGCCAGTCGTCCTAAATTGGCAAAAAGATATGACGTATGTGTTAAATATGTAGTCAAAAAAATCGCATGATACATGCCAGAGATCAAAATCACTGAATTCATACTGAACAAAGATTATCATTGTAGGGATACAGGTATTGGATATTATTACCAAAACATTCTTTACAGCGATTAATCATTTTTTCAGGAAAAGTATCCGTCGAAATTATGATGGAATCGATCTCTTTTACATTCGCCTCGCTTGGCCTAATTATCGAAAAATCACTGATTTTTCGACCTTGTTCGGCATTGTCATCAAGAATAGCAACGACCTGTGGACCGGGTAAATATTTCACATTGTGAAATAACCATTCCGTGTGCCTTCCAGCTCCAAAGACATAGACTTTGCGTTGGTGACCATTTACCTCCTGCCAATTCCGCCATTTATTTTTGATTATTGAATCCGTTTCAACCCTTGACTGAATCCCACATCTCATATTGAACATGTATTGTTTAATTAGAGAATCATCTGCATCAATTTTCGACTCTAAGCTAGCACTAAATCCAGGTAATATTTCAGGCTTTAATGCCCTCGCGGCTGCTAACATGGAACATTCTTTGATAGCGCTAAATGTTCGATTTGAACTCTGCCCATCATATGGCTCAATACAAAGCTCACGAACTGCCTGTCTTCCCGCTTTATGTATTTTGGGATTTAATAAATAGCAAGTGATCGCGTCGTGGAGTTCTTTGAAATTTTTTACAAACCAACTCCCCTTTAAATCGATAATTGGTTTGAAATGTAAAAATCGATAATTATGAATGACGCTATCATTTGGAGCAATCTTAAGTCCGCCATCAAAACCCAACGAAATAACCGGTTTGTCTAGAGCAATAGCATCCAGCGCCAACGCCCCACGGCTCTGAATGATAATATCCGAATGTAAAATCAAATTTTTGAAAAATAGCCTGCGTTGCTTATAACCGTCCAAATCTCCAGTGAATTGACAAGTATTCCTCACAACAATTCGTCCACTTTCTTCTAATATCTGAAAGTCTCTTTTCCAGTCCTTGTCAAGGAAATGAGCCTGTATATACAAGCAGCAATTATTCCATGTATCTTGGAGAATTTTTTGGGCGATATACTTAGCAATAGACGCCTCATGTTCTTTTAGACCCTTTTTATTTGTTCCTATCGTAATCAATTTTGCATTAATTGGCAATTTCAGTCTCTGCATAAACTGCTCTTTAGTACATAAACCTTGATCATTATTGAACAGATCCTTCTGTATATCCCCAACCGTTACAATTGTATCTGGCTCAATAGATTCGCGTTCCATGAGCTCCTGTTTCATTTGCCTTGATGCAACCAGAAGTTTCGATATACCGCGAGCCATCGGAGCGAGAGTCGTAGGATGAGCCCAGTTTGAAACCAGTCCGACAACAGGTATTCCCAATCCATATGCGGCTTTTGTGAAATACATAGTCTCCCACGTGTGAGTTCGCCCCAATATTAGCAGATTTGGCGTGATCAGTTTCAAGGTGGCACAAATTTTTCGGTCAAACAACATTGTCGATTTATGACGAAAGTTATACAGCAGCTTATAGAAAAAATTAGATTTGAGAAATGGAAACCAGGCGTACTGCCATCCCTTGAATAACAAAAAGTTTTCTTGCATTTCTTCTCGTTTGCTTTCACTTGCCTTCAACCAAACTTGCCAGTGGGGCAGCTTTTTTAATCTGGCAAATCGCAAACGCAATGAGTGGTATAGATAGCCTTTGTCGAATTTCCGCAGTAATCTTAAATGAAGTGGCAACGATTCAACGTCTTCAAAGATTGTTTTTAACCAAGTAATATTTGCTGCATTCAGCTTTGCTATTTGCCTACCATGTTCTTCATGATTGGAAAAGAACACATATTGGGTTGCCAGGTCTTCTACCATTTGCTTCAGTATCGGCGTGCAGAGGAAATCACCAAAACGAAATCGAGTATGCAACCAAACGGCGATGGTAATTTTTTTATCAGATATTTTTTGTGACATGATTCATCATGGATTACGCAAACTCAGGCTTTGCTTTTTGACACATTCCAAGTTCTCCTCGAAATAAGATGTTGTTTGCACTCTTGAATAAAAAGCTAAACAGGCTGCGCCCCGTCAATTCGAGGATTAACATTTCGAATGAATAGTTTCTTTAGATGTGAAAACAATTGGTTTTGTCATATCTTCGGATGTGTGCAATCTACAAGCCAAAATTCCGAATTTGTTATGCCTTCTTCGGCGAATTCTGACTAAATTTCAACACACTTGTAGAATTGATAAAAGATAATGGGCGTTGATTTGAAAATTATGATTGACTATTACGGTTGGGAAATTCGCACGATATGTGCCAAAGGACAGGGATTGAAATCCTTCACGTTGTTGATTTGATCAAATTTCAATTTCTTAATTGCGAACATAAACTTGAATTTGTACTTGCTTACAACATCCACATTAATAGGATTGGGGTCCTAACCCAGATTTCTCACAAAGTATCTACTATGAGAACCTATATGACATCATTTTAGAATCTTACCTTGATTATCGGATTCTGTGTGTCTTTCTGCTGGATAGCAGAATCATTCTCAATCCATCGGTAAAATGCTAAAATGACGCAATTAAAATCCTCTTGTTACGACGTTGGAGAGAAAAGCGGACTAAGTAGTTACTTAGCCTGATTAATTCATGCGATTCGTCGCGAGAGCACTTAACTCGCTCATAATAAATTGATTAGAAAAAATTTCACAATGAAAGTGAATTTTCATTCACTGAGACTTAAAATTGAGTTAATCGGCTTATTTGAGCAGAGATTAGGGCTCGCAGCAGAATACTGATGAATTATTCAGGTTAGATATGATCAGCTACACTACTTTTTATAACCTATTTTTTAATTAGGGAGGTCGAGTTTAACCAGAATGCTCTTTGAGTGGAATTTTGTCGAGAATAGTTAATATTTCAGCCATGGATTGTACTCGATCTTCAGGAAGCTTTGCTAAACAACCTTCAATAATTAAACTGTCCCAACCATTAGGAATTTCAGATCGATGCTTAGAAAGAGGTTCTGGCGATTCTCTTAAATGTTTAACCATTAATTCACCAACGTTAGCTGCCGTAAACGGAGGCTGACCGGTAATCAGATTGTACAACGTTGCACCATAAGAATAAATGTCGGATAAAAAAGTAACTTCGGTGCCGTCAAATTGCTCGGGGGACATATAAATAGGTGTACCTACTGCATACCCATGCTGTGTAATACGGGTTTCTCCCATTTGCATCGCAACACCAAAATCACCTAATTTAACATCACCATCGTTACTTAAGAAGATATTGTTCAACTTAATATCCCGATGAATAATGTTGGCTTCGTGAACACATTGTAGTGCATTTGCAACATCAATGGCAACTTTATAGATAGTTTGAAAATCAACTAATTTTCTCTTATTAACCAAGGATTCCAACGTATTGCCATCAATATATTCAATAACACAATAAGGGCAATCATCAACAATTCCTTCTTCGAAAACCTTACATATATTCGGATGGGTGAGTCCCTCCATGATCTGAATTTCACGTTCAAAACGATCAACAACATCGGGAAAATCCAATACCTGCCTAAGTAGTCGTTTTAGCACATACTGGCTACCGTTGTCTTTATGCCTAACAGTATAAACAATGGTTGATGCGCTCCAGGATAACATGTCTTCAATAACATAATCCCCGATTGATTCATCATCGGGAATATTTAATTGATCTCCCTGAAGTAATCCGTCAATTTCATCGTCATTTTGGCTGTGTCGCTGACCGTTCAATAAATTACGTTTCAGTAAAATTGTGACACGGGCCACAATTTCGTCGGGTTCAAACGGTTTAGACAAAAAATCATCGGCTCCGGCTTCGACACCCTGAGCAACATATTCCGTAATATTGAATCCTGTTATTAATATAACTGGGAGTGACGGTGAAATACGGTGTTTGATCCGTTTACAGATTTCAAATCCAACGATATCCGGAAGCATCACATCCAGAATGACCAGTGAAACAGTCTTATACTCATTCAAATCAAATAGTTCTTGTCCGTCATCTGCTATACCTAAAAAGTCTAACGCTCCTTGTCCAGTATGGACTGAACGTGTATTCTCAAATCCGCTTTTCGTCAGGATGGACCTAAGAACCGCTGCATTAGCCTTGTCATCTTCAACAATCAGTATACACTTTTTATTAAATTCGTTAGACAAATCAACTCCAATATTTATACAATCAATAAATTATATTGAACGAAGTAGTTTTTTCAATCCCGAAAACGGTATCAATTCAGGCAAAATTTTTACAGTAACCTGTCATGAAACTGATCAAGGTCAATATATACTTGGAAATCAGATCCTATAGTTCGATCGGGAAAATGTGTTTGGAATCAATACCGTTTTCACGAACAAAATTAATCCATTTATTGTTATCAGCAATCGAGCTATGGCCTATAATTAGTTTGTATCCATTTGCAATAAATTCCGGTAATTTATCTGGGCCGTATACCTTAAAGTTTTTAAACTCTTTTCCAATTAATCCTACATTAAAATCTGTAAAAAGAATATCGCTCACGCCCTGATCTGTTAGATAGTGTGCCCACAATGTGGGAAATTTACCACATCCACATAAAATAACTCGAGAAAATTGTCCAAATTTTTTATATAACTTTTCAAAATTATCTAATAGACTAAATTTCAGAAACTGACTTTGCTTCAACCGATTAGTTTGATCATTAATAATTAATTTATCTTGCAACCCCTTTAGATAGAATTCATGGACATTTTCTTTTATTGAGAGTAACTCATATCGAGTTTTTGTATCATATAACACCTCATCTAAATACATGTCAGGACAAAAATGATGCCACACGGCTTCGTTATTACGTATTAGTTGGTAAAAAATTTTACCACAACTTCTCCCCACTTGACTAACCCGGTGATAAATTTGGAAATTTTCATCATAGTCCAAATGATATCCTGAACGATACAGCAAAAGAGTAAGCCAATATTCTTCCCCATAAAACCGAAAATTTTCGGGATAGCCCCCATGCAGTTTTCGCATTACATCAGTTTTAAACATTACTCCACATCCATGAAAAACCGTGGGCAGCAATGACGACCGTTTCACGTTGTTTGACTCGACAATTTCGCCAATCATTCCACCAACGGAATCTTCACTTTGATTCAGCTTTTCCAGAGCAGACTCAACACTACCCCTTAGAGGATGAGAATCATCATCAAGCATTAATATATACGGTGCTTTTGCTAATTTAACTCCCGCATTCCGGGCGGCAGCACCACCGTTATACCCCATGAAAACATAGTGTTCATTTTTACCTAAACTTAGGTGATTTTCGGTTTCAGAATTATCTGCAATGATTACCTCATAATTACACAAAAGGTTTATTTTCAGTAAATCTAACGTTTTTCGTACGTCTTCAATCCTGTTATAAGTTGGAAATGTAACGGTTAAATCATATAAGCTCATTCACTTCATCCAGAATATAAATATTAAATCCTTGTTCAATTCTGACGAACCTCAACAACAGCATCCATACAACACACAATTCGTCATTTTGAGACCATTTGCCATCATTTCGACACCAAATGAGCTCGGAATGGATCGTTGCCTCAAGTTTCAAATTCGACAAAAACACAGTTAATAAAACTCATAACATCCTCATTATTAATGTATTAGAAAAACAAAAACTTACATTGGCACATTTCATTCTGCTTAAGCCAGCAGCACACGAAACGATAGTAGCCTGAAAGGCAATAAATTCAAACGGTGAGCAAAAATAATTTTAGTTTAATTTTTAATTTCAAGAAGAAAGGGAAGGTTATCGAAATGACGCTTTAAGAATTATTTAAATAGTTATATCGGATTCATCACATATCAACAAAGCTACTACATATACAGGAGAAGAAAATGAAAAATTCATACACAAAATCTTTAATTAATAAATTCAGCATGATCGAAATCGTACTGGCACTCGTTGTCTTAATTATCGGCGTCGTCGGCATAATGGCCTTATTGCCTAAAAGCATGGAAACAAATAAGCAATCTGCCAGCAAAAGTTATGCGTCGGATGCAGCAGAACAGTTTCTCCATTTCAATTCAAGCAAAATCAAAGAGGATTGGAGATGGTCGAATGCATTTCCAATGAATGAAAAATATACCGGAGACGATACCCAAATAAGCTGGAGCAGCAGGTCACTTATAGATAACCCCAATGTCAAAATATACTTCCAACTCAATGCAGATGACGCTACAGATGTGAATTTCGATTCGAGCGCACATCAAAGCGGTGTTTATAAGCTAGAACAATTATCACAGGACAACGTAGAATTCAGTTGTATTATTCGCGCATGGCAAACCTATGGGTCAATCGTTCTTCATGTCGAATGCAGCTACCCAGCTGAAGTTCCGTATGAGACCAGAAATAGGGAAGAGTTTTCAGTGAGACTCGTTCGATCATCTGACATTACATTAGGGAAAGGTCCGGCAAACAGCGAACCATTAGTGTCATTGAAATCAACAGGCAACAGTCCGCTTACATTTACAAGTTCTCATCTTGACAATGCTGCCTGCATCGAGGGGCTCCAGGTCAATCTCAATCCCGGAAACAACCACAGCAATCAATTCTGCCTTGTTACACCAGACGGAAAAACCTATACCCGCATTGATTTAAAAAATCATACAATAGGAACAGATGGCATTGAATACATTGGACCTGCAAAAAAAGTATTCATTAAGCCCATTGGGAATAGCGGCAATAATAAAATTTACTTGAATGGAGTTGAAACCGCCGTAACAAATGGTGAGACTTACGAAATCATAGGCGAACTCGACGTTTATATACATAATCTTCACCAAAATCATCCTTCCAATGACGCCATGGGACATTGGTGGCTTTGCCTGGATGCAATGAATGCAACGCTGACCTCGGGAGCTACAAATGATTGCGTCACACCCTGACCCAGCAACTAAAACTCATAAATAACGACATGAGGCCCGGCAAAACAGCCGGGCCTTTTTTAAATCTCTCGACATAATCGCATCTGCACAGCGTCCTTCCGACTCATCCTTGACCTTTAATTATTAAGAAAAAATGATAGATCGCCAATACCACAGTGCATCGAATTACATGTACAAAGAAAAAAATGATGCGAAGGCCGCTCAATTCCAAGACCTTCCGGAAAGAAAAACATTACAGAGAAGCATGAATTTTAACCCGGCTTTCTCACAAACATTGTGGCGAGAAAGCTTAAATTACCTAAATTCAATAGCTTGACGTAGGCGAGCGGATGACAGTGTGTTAAGTTCTGCTGAGCAGAATCGCGAGAAAAGTTAAAACTTTGAATTTACGCTTCTGCAATAGAAGCATTGCGAGAAATGCGGGCTAAGATCGCATAGTCTCAAGCAGCACGCATCTAAATGTCATAAAATAAAAAGTTACCCCACGCCCAATAAATGCGTCATTTCGATACACATTCGCCACATTTAGACCATTATCTTGGGCTATATCCAGAAAAAACAAATAATTACAATCTATATAAAATACGTAACCAATTTAAATGAAATGCATTAAACCTAAATAAAAAATATTGGCATGTCCATTGCTGCTTGTTTCACGATAACAACAAACAATAAGTCAACTCTCAAGAAAAGGAAAAAATAATGCAACCTAAAAATCTAAACAAAAAATCAGTCAATATTAAACTGAACGATTTACTACCAAAAGAGAATGTAAAAGGCGGACAGGGTAAAACTGTATTTGGAGTTTATAATTCCGCAAAAATAAATCCAGGGAAAAAATCGTTAAGTCCATAATAATGAAACAAAATTCTTGCAAAACACATCAATATTTTATATAATACCAAAACATATTAAATTGTAATGAAAAGGAGATGGAAAAAATGTTGACCCAACTTAAATTAAAAATTAATAACTTCAGTATGATCGAAATAGTACTGGCTCTAGTCGTCGTCGTGATCGGTCTCATCGGAATTATTGGATTATTCCCGGTAGGAATCGATTCAAATAGACAGGCAATAAGCAAAAGTTATGCTTCAGACGCAGCCGAACAGTTTCTTCACTTTAATGCAAGTAAAATAAAAGTTGATTGGAACTGGAAAGATGCATTTCCGTTGGACAATAAATATAGCGGTGATGATTTAGGTCTCAATTGGGGTACGGAATCGATCATCGACAATGAAAATGTAAAGATTTATTTTCCATTAAATGATGGTGATGCCGCAAATACAGTATTCGACAAAGCCGTCCATCAACAGGGCATTTTTAAATTACAGCAAATGTCACAAGGAACGGCGGAATTTTCCTGTATCTTACGATGCTGGCAAACCGTTGGGTCTATTGTGATGCATGTTGAAGCAAGCTATCCAGCAGAACTACCATACGAGAAACGAAAAAAGGATGAATTTTCTTTAAGAATGGTCAAGAGCGAACAAATTGCATTGTCTGATCCGGGTCCGGGTGCTGGTGATGATGACGACGACGATGACGACGACGACGATGGTGAAGGTTCAGAATCAGGTTCGGGTTCGGGAGAAGAATCAGGTTCGGGTTCGGGGTCAGGTGCTTAAGGCAAATAATCTTACCAAATCATTCATTTCAAAGGAGGCGAGAATTTCTCGCCTCCTTTCTTTTGCACATAAACTGAAATTATCATGTAATTTTGATGGAAAATTTCGGAAATTATTAAAACTTTTGCAAATACCCTGAATCTGCAATAAATCCGGGCAACCATCCGAGGCCAAAGAAATTACCAACTCAGTCAGCATATAGGGATGTATACCTGTAACATTTTCTGTCCTAGACCGTTACCTCGCTTATCCCCATCATTTTGCGAATTTATAACCTTGTCAATGAGCCGTATTATTTTCAATACCTAAACCACTTTGTCTTTATCTGTTTTAATACGTAGCAATATTTGTATTAATTATTGTGCTGAAATTTTATTAATTTTTTTTTCTATTACACATTTGTATATGCCTTTTAAGTGTTATCTTTTTAACAATTATTCAGTATGGCTACAGCAAGTAGGTCAAAAACAGTAGTTCATCAATGGTATCATTCATTAACAAAACCTTCATCAATTAAGGAGTAAGAATATGAAAGCAGAGTTTTATGATGTAAAAGGCCGCAAGAAAATAGACGCAGAAGTAACAGAAAAAGTAAAATATGGTAAAGCGGGTCGTGAAAGATATGCATTTCGCGGTAAAACATCAGATGGACGCAACCTAACCCGGTTTGTTGGTAAAGCTGAATGGGATAAAGCCAAAGTCTAACATTTTTGGTTTAGTTAAGATTTTGTAGTTCAAAGCCCTCATTAACGTTTCGCGTTAATGAGGGCTTTTTTACAGGACAGTAAATTGACTTGCCAGCAAAAATACCGGCATTGCAATAATGGCTATCCCTAAGGCTGATTATTCTATAGCAGGGTTATTGAACTACGCCAATTATAACGTAAAGAATTTTGGGGATTGACATTGATTCAGGCAAATATTTAAAGCCCAACAGCTCTATCGAGCCGTACTACACGCGGACCTGCCATAGCGATTAATTGAAGCCTAGCGCCGGATGGGTAAAACGTTGCTGCTATTCTAAAATTTATTTATGAATGATTCTGACTGCCGTCAGCAGCCAGAAGTAACATCCCTAACTTTTGTTATATATCAATTCTGAAGTTCTGGAGGACATTGCAGCCTTCCAATTCACTCCCAAGTAATACTACTTTTTAATTAAGACTTTAGAAAATTGAATTTGAAATACGACAAAATATGTCGTATTTATGTAGATAGATATTAATTGATCGATAATTTTATATTTATTGACAGGTGATTTCAGTAGAATTCAAACATCTTTACATAAAAGGAAATTGAGAGTCTCTAATGAGTGAATTATTAACAACCGAAAAAGAAAATGAAACCGAGGATATTGTCGACGCCTATACAAAGCAGGAATATAAATTCGGCTTTGTAACCGACATAGAAATGGATACAGCACCTCCGGGGCTTTCAGAAGAGATTATCCGATTTATTTCAAAGAAAAAAAATGAACCTGAGTTTCTTTTGGACTGGCGACTGCAAGCCTATAGACATTGGCAAACAATGGAAGAACCTAAATGGCCAAATGTTAATTATAATGCCATTGATTATCAGAACATTATTTATTATGCCGCTCCCAAAAAGAAGGTAACCTTAAACAGCTTGGATGAGGTCGACCCAGAGTTAATCAAAACCTATGAAAAATTGGGAATTCCTCTTGCTGAGCAAAAACGATTGACAGGGGTTGCTGTGGATGCGGTATTTGACAGTGTTTCCGTAGCAACAACGTTTAAAGCGAAGCTTGAAGAAATGGGGATTGTTTTTTGTTCATTTTCTGATGCAGTTCTAAACCACCCAGATTTGATTAAAAGATATTTAGGCACGGTTGTCCCATATCGCGATAACTTTTTCGCAAGTTTAAATTCAGCCGTATTTACTGACGGCTCGTTCTGCTATATTCCCAAAGGGGTTAAATGCCCATTGGAATTATCTACATACTTTCGGATTAACACTGCTGGCACTGGTCAATTTGAACGGACATTGATTGTTGCCGACGAAGATAGTGAGGTAAGCTATCTGGAAGGCTGTACCGCGCCAATGCGTGATGAAAATCAATTGCATGCTGCCGTCGTCGAACTTATCGCCCATAAAAATGCTAAGATCAAATATTCGACCGTCCAGAATTGGTATCCGGGAGACAAGAATGGAAAAGGCGGCATCTATAATTTTGTGACAAAACGTGGCCGATGCGAGGGTGAAAATTCGAAAATATCTTGGACACAAGTCGAAACCGGTTCTGCAATAACCTGGAAATATCCCAGCGTCATCCTGAAAGGCGACAATTCCATTGGCGAATTTTATTCAGTAGCCTTAACGAATAATATGCAGCAAGCTGATACTGGTACAAAAATGGTGCATATGGGAAAGAACACACGAAGTAATATTGTATCAAAAGGTATTTCCGCCGGTAAAGGTCAAAATTCTTATAGAGGATTGGTAAAAGTCCTGAAAAATGCTTCAAATGCTCGGAACTATACTCAATGCGATTCCATGCTGCTTGGTGACCGTTGCGGAGCGCATACATTTCCATATATTGAAGTGGCCAATACAAAATCTCAGGTTGAACACGAAGCTTCGACATCAAAAATTGGTGAAGATCAGATTTTCTACTGTCAACAACGGGGAATTTCACCCGAGGATGCAGTGTCGATGATTGTCAATGGCTTTTGCAAGGAAGTATTCAAAGAACTACCAATGGAATTTGCCGTGGAAGCAAAAAAACTTCTGGAAGTCAGTCTTGAAGGTAGTGTCGGCTAAAACGCTAGTATCACAAAAGCAATCAGTGCTCCACATAAAATCATATAGATTTGATAAATCATAGTCACAGAGGGCACAGCCATTGATGAAATTCCTGAATAACAAAAAAATCTAAAATATTACTGGAGAAACATTTATGATTGAAATCAAAAATCTATGGGCAAAAATTGAAGATAAAGGAATACTTAAAGGTATTAACCTGACAATCAACAAAGGTGAGGTTCATGCAATAATGGGTCCAAATGGATCGGGAAAAAGTACACTTGCACAGATATTAGCAGGCAGAGAAACTTATGAAGTAACTGAAGGTTCAGTTACATTCAAAGGAAAAGATTTATTGGATATGGATCCAGAGATTCGAGCTAGAGAAGGGATATTTATGGCCTTTCAGTACCCGGTAGAAATTCCTGGTGTTAGCTGCACCTATTTCTTAAAATCAGCATTAAACGGTATTCGTGATCATAAAGGACAACCTCCATTGGATGCCATGGAATTCTTAGCTATGATTCGTGAGAAAATGGATCTCCTTGGTATCGATCAGAACCTAATTAATCGCGCAGTAAACGAGGGGTTTTCTGGAGGCGAGAAAAAGCGCAATGAGATTTTTCAAATGCAGGTTTTAAACCCGGATTTAGCGATATTAGATGAAACCGACTCCGGACTGGATATCGACGCATTAAAAGTTGTTGCATCCGGTGTGACTCAATTTAAAAATTCTGAAAAGTCTGTAATTGTTGTCACTCACTATCAGCGGCTTTTGGATTATATAACGCCTGATTTCATTCATGTCCTCTATAATGGCCGCATCGTAAAATCTGGCGGTAAAGAACTGGCTCACGAACTTGAAGACCAGGGATATGATCGTATCAAAAATGAAGCGGATAGCGCTCTGCCTGTAGAGGAGTCGATAGCATGAAGAGTGACCATGAATTTTTAAGTCATATCCAAAATGAATATGACAAGTTGTATAAAAGTAATTCTGCGCCCGAATGGCTGACAAAAGTTCGTGCTCGCGGCATTGCTTCACTACACCAATCCGGCTTGCCAACAAATCTAGATGAAGAATGGCGCTTTTTTAATTTTCCATCTATTTATGGAAATGAATTCAGCATCCCCGATGGCACGTTAGGCGTCACCGTCACTAAAGCTGAAATCGAGAAATATACCTTAAAAAATACGGACGCCTATTTGCTCGTTTTTTTAAACGGTAGATTTCGTAAGGATCTTTCCGATGTCGAAACAGATGAAAAAAACTTTAAATTTTGCACCCTCTCGTCGTTATCTACAGCAGGTCGGCTTCCGTTTGACAATTTACTGGTTAAACATATCGGACTGGAAAATAATCCATTTACAGAACTAAATTCAGCATTGCTAACTGATGGCGCCTATCTGGCAATACCAGATGATATGAGACTGGCAAAACCTGTTCATATATTACATTTAACTACCGGAAGCGAAAAATTAGCTGTGTCACCACGCAACATAATCGCCATTGGTGAAAACTGTCACGCAACGATTCTCGAGAGTTATGTGGGCGATTGCGCAGATTATTTTTCAAATAGCGTCACAGAAATTGTCGTTGGTGAAAGTTCCATTGCCAACCATTATAAATTGCAAAAGGAATCGGATTCTGCAGTTCATGTAGGAACAGTTTATGCTTATCAACATAAAGGCAGCCAGTTCACCTCCTGTACTATTGCAGTTGGAAGTAAGGTCAACCGAAATAACGTGCATGTGTTTCTAAGTGATGAAAACATTGAATGCACTTTGAACGGACTTTACTTAGGTAATGGCAAACAACTCATTGACAACCGCACACGAATTGATCATGCCAAACCAAATTGTCGCAGTTGGGAAGTATTCAAAGGAATTCTGGATGATAATTCTTCTGGCGTTTTTAACGGTAAAATTTATGTGCATCAGGATGCGCAAAAAACAGATGCAAAACAAACAAATCGAGTTCTATTACTATCTGATGATGCAAAAATAAATACGAAACCCGAATTAGAAATATTTGCAGATGATGTAAAATGTACCCACGGAGCGACGGTTGGACAACTCGATGGCGAAGCAATGTTTTATCTCCGTTCACGTGGTATTGACTATAAGTCAGCTTACGCTATTTTGACAAAAGCATTTGCCGCTGATGTCATTGATACGATCTCTATCAAGTCATTAAAAGAAGAAGTATATGCACTATTAGGATAGTTAGATAAAAATTAATAATTATGATTATATAATTTTTTCTACCCTAACAGTTAGTTGATACTGACGCTCAAGTCCAAAAAATAATTCCCTAGCGGTACTGCATACCTGAGAATTGATTTTTAATTGTATTCTTATCCGGAATATACGAATTAGGCAATTCGTATATTCTACATTATTTTAAAAAAGATTTTAGACATGGACAAAATTCTGCAAAAATCATTTGATATCAATCAAATAAGAAATGATTTTCCTATATTGTCGAAATCAGTGAACAATAAACCACTGATCTATTTTGATAATGCAGCGACCACACAAAAACCCAAACATGTGATCGATGCCGTGAGTCGTTTCTATGAATCTGAAAATTCGAATGTCCATCGAGGGGTTCATGACCTTAGCCAGAAAGCCACAGCAATTTTTGAGGAATCTAGAGAAAAAATAAGAGCATTTCTTAATGCCAAAGAATCTAGTGAGATTATTTATGTTCGCGGAACGACTGAAGCGATAAATCTAGTTGCCAGAAGCTATGGCGGACAGTTTCTTAATGAAGGCGACGAGATCATTCTTTCGGCGATGGAGCATCACTCGAATATCGTTCCATGGCAACAAATTGCTGAGGAAAAAAGATTAATCCTCCGCATTATTCCCATAAACGACGAAGGAGAATTGTTACTCGACGAATTCGAAAAATTAATAAGTATTCGAACAAAACTGATATCAATTGTACATGTATCAAATTCATTGGGGACAGTCAATCCAGTAAAACACATTATAGACAAAGCCCATGAATGTGAAATTCCGGTTCTTATTGATGGTGCTCAATCCACACCGCATATGGCAGTTGATGTTCAAGCTTTGGACTGTGATTTTTATACGGTGTCTGGACATAAACTTTTTGGTCCAACGGGAATTGGAATCTTATATGGGAAAAAACAATTATTGGAGAAAATGCCGCCCTATCAAGGTGGGGGCGATATGATTCGGTCAGTTACGTTTGAAAAAACAACCTATAACGTGCTCCCCAATAAATTTGAAGCAGGTACACCAAACATTGCCGGTGTCGTTGGCCTAGGTGCAGCAATTGACTATATCAATTCGATTGGATTAAATTTAATTACTGAGTATGAACAGGATCTATTCAAGTATGCAAGCGAAGTTTTAGGTAATTTGGAAGGATTGAAAATCATTGGGAAAGCAGCCAATAAAACAGCAGTAATTTCGTTTTTATGTGGCGATATTCATCCTCATGATATTGGCACAATATTAGACCACGATGGAATTGCTATTCGAGCGGGGCATCACTGTACACAACCGTTAATGCAGCGATTAGGTCTTACAGCAACGGCCAGAATTTCACTGGCCTTTTACAACACAAAAAATGAAATTGATAGTTTTGCAGAAACCATTCCTAAACTATTCAAGATATTCAGCTAATGTCAAAAATAAACGATATATATCAAGAAGTAATTCTGGATCACAATAAATCGCCCAGAAATTTCAAACAACTTGAAAACGCCACGCAGCATTTAGAGGGTTATAATCCGTTGTGTGGTGATAAACTGACTGTTTACCTGTACGTCAAGGATGGCATTATCAAAGACATCAGTTTTTTAGGCTCGGGATGCGCTATTTCAAAAGCGTCTGCATCTATGATGACCGATAAGTTAAAAGGAAAATCCAAATCAGAAGCTGAAGACATTTTTCAATCCGCTCATGATATGCTTACCGGGAAAATGAAAAATGACGATGATATATTGAAACAGGGTAATCTCGCTGCTTTATCCGGCATTTCCGAATTTCCAATGAGAATCAAATGCGCAACCCTTGCCTGGCATACGATGCGTGCAGCACTTAATGGGACCCACCAACCGGTTTCGACGGAGTAGCAATTATGATAAAATTAAATAAAAAAATAGAATACGGATTAATCGCATTATTGCATATTGCAAAATTGAAGTCAGACGAAATAACAAACTGTAGAGAAATTTCTGAAAAATACCAAATTTCCTGTGACGCGTTGGGAAAAGTAATGCAGGCATTGGCTAAGGCTGAACTCATAACCTCAACACAAGGAGTTAAAGGTGGGTATCAATTGAGAAAAAGCTTGGCAAATATTGTTATCGGCGAAGTAATAGAAGCAATAGAAGGTCCTATTCATATTACCCGTTGTACTTGTGAAAATTATGTCTGTCATCATGAAACGAATTGTAACATTAGAGAGCCGATCTTCCATTTTCAGGACCAGCTGTTAAAATTTGTTTACAGTGTAACTTTAGAGTCGTTTCTAAAGAAAGAGCTTATTCATAAAAACAGTGAATTTCAATCTTCAACTATTTAATTATTAAAAAATGGGAGAACTGCTCATGCTTTATTCCAAAACAAGTGACAATAATTCTAACGATCATGAAATATGTAAATTAACTAGTGACGAGATATTAGAGATTCTCCATCCCATCCAAGACCCCGACCTTGGATTAAGCATCGTTGATTTAGGGTTAATTTACACAGCCCAAAATAACGATGGCGAATTAAGCGTGGAAATGACATTCACAACCCCTGCATGTCCCTACGGGCCACAATTATTGGAAGAAGTAAAGTATACACTAGGCGCACTTGATGGCGTAAAGAATGTAAATGTAGATGTTGTTTGGGACCCCCCATGGTCAATGGAGTGTATTAATGAAGCCACCCGTCTAGAAATGGGAATGGATATCTAACTTTGTAATTCTATTTCTGATAATGTCATTATGGCGATTATTGTGTCATTAAAAAACGGGTGAATATTTCACATAATCAACTGCCCCACCCGGCGCGGCTAGAGTATATAAACTCTTTAAAATTTATCGGTCGAGACACAAGCAATCGGGAATCTAAGCCACGAAGTAGGAGTAAAATCCCCTAAAGACCATAATTACTTGCATTCTTGAAAGCCGACGAGAACAATCGCGGATATCTCTATCATAGCCCAAGTTGCCTAGAAAAGGCTACCCCAAAAACTATTTTTCACCTTTTATTGACAAATATCGCACTATTTTTTGCCTACAGAAATTCGAAAAGTGATTTCGTAGTGACCTAAATTAAATTAGTTTAATTTTTAAGGTTGA
>JAJFLO010000321.1 GCA_021772675.1 Verrucomicrobiota bacterium
TTATCCCTGAAAAAACACCAATGGTCTCAACTCTTTTTAAAAAATAAAATGGTTGCGAGCAGTAGGTGGACTGTTGTCTTTTGCGGAAAAAGAGACTTTCAGATTGCCGAAACCACCAATTTTCAGAGCGCCCGTCTCACAAATAGCATCATTTTTTATAATGCCAATATTTTATCTCGATTTCTCGAACAAAAAGAATACTCAAAAAGCTATGATGAAGCTGATGTCATCAAGAAAATATCACCAGTAGTTTGGCGACATATTGACCTATATGGACATTATGAGTTTCATGGGGAGCAGGGTTCGATCAATATTAACAAAATCATTAGTGGACTGAGTGGCAGCTATTGGTTTAGGTAAGAACAATCTTCTTATTTTACAATTTCGGGGGATGTGCAATAATCCCCACTATCGGATCTGTGTGTCTGGACCCACAGTTCATTCTCTATCCAGCGGTAAAATACTCAAATAGCGCATTCTAAGCCCTCTCGTTACGAAATTGGTAAAAAAAGCGGGCTAATTAGATCCCAATGTGACATGGGTTGTAGTAATTCGTGGAGGTTGCGTATTTTCTGTTGAAACCGTAACATCATGTTCATGGCAAACTACGAACATCAGAAGCAAAACAGATTCTCAATACCTAGCTGTCTGTCGAACTTAGAAAGAATCTGGTACGAAAAACGCGCTCTTGGCCCGTTTTCGTCCTAATTATCGTTGATCCCACGGGGTACAATATTCTCCTCAAACTTGGACAAAAATGATCTCAATTTGACGATTTTCTAAGTCCGACAGACTGCTAGCTGGCATATCAAATGCGATGAATTATGCGAAATATCAGATCGACCTATTATTCGCGATAATTATTAATTGTTTCGCCTAGTTGGAAATATCTAATGCAAACCATGTCCCAGAATAATTTAGCTGAATTCTTTGAAACCTGCTGGCAAGACAAAATTGATCATACGAAAACTGAATCCGATTTGTCTTACAGTCATCCTATTGAAGATGCGTTAATTTACCCGATATATAAAGAAATAATTTCAGAATTAAACATCCCTGCTAATGGTGGACGTATTTTGGACGTAGGGTGCGGTTCGGGGAGATGGGTTCGCTATTTCAGCCGTGAATTCAGTCCATCACGACTATTGGGATTAGATCTTGCAATCTCCTCAATCAAACTCCTTGAAAAATGGTATTCTAAGATAAATGAAATTGATATTTCTTTTGCCCAGGCTGACATAACTTCAGCAAAAATCAATCTAACTGAAACCTTTGATCTAGTAAATGTTGCCAATGTTCTATTCCACATTGTCGATCACGACCCCTTTCTACAGGCCATAAAGAATCTGAAAACTGTTTTAGAGCCCAATGGTTATATTTTCACGACTGAATATCTTCCAAAAACAACGTTACGCAGTAATATGATGTTAGTTCATAACCGAGATGACTTCGAGCGAGTCATAAATCATGTCGGATTGCGTATTGTTGACATCAGGGCAACATCGTTTTTTGCAAATGATCCAATGGGACTAGATGCGAGTGAAGAATCGTTAAGAAATGAATTTCTTACGGTAAAATCGGCGATTAATAAAATGCTTTCAGAGCAAATTGATGAACAAAAACATACCCGTACCGTTAATCTTTTCGCTTCGTTAGAACATACATTGCTGAAGTTTTGCAAAAGTCGAATGGATGATGTAGATCTCCCTTCTCAAAAACTGGTTGTATTAACTCACACATGACCAGCACTAATCAACATTACCAAAACGGTTAGCAATCAAGCAGATGGTAGTGTTTTAACAAGATAAGACTGTTATCTTTTGCAAGAGACTAACCATATTCATTCATCCGGCTTCTACTGCCTGCACATATTTCATTTCATATAAGCGAGTTATGAAGAATCAAAAGACTTGAAATAGTTCACGATTCCTTCACCTTCGGAACCGACATAACTCATTGATCTAAAGCAAGCTAAGCACTCTCGTAACGAAGCCGCATGAATTAATCAGGCTAAATATACCGACAGCCATCAGGATTTCGACAGGTTTCTGTAAAATTGTTGCCTGAAATGAATAACGAATGTCAAAAAACCTACTGCTTGCAGTATAGAAAAAAATATTAGTACTTGAGGTTGGTTATATGTTTTCGTTTGTTATATAAATCTCTCGCAGAGGATCGAGGTCATTGTAGATTTTGAGACGTTTGAGGTTGAGTTGAGTAAGGACACTACCGCTGGCCAAGATGAGGTGACCATTTTGAGAAACGATGTCTTTTGCCACCTGCATACCCGCTACCAATTTTGTGATCGGCACCGGCAGCATTTGCGGACCGCTAATTACTGTAATGACCTCAATAAATGCCTGTAACGCTTTGGTATCAAACCAGGTGCCCTCACGACGCTTCATGAAATTTAACGTGTTTTGATGGGTTTCATTGCGCAGATTAACGGCATCACAATAAAAATCACATATTCTTAAAATTTTAGCTTCAAAACAAAGTTTATCTCCTGAGATTTCATACATACCGGTTCCGTCAATATTTTCGTGATGGGTAAGGATAATTTTACGAACACGCTTCAATCGTGGTGCAGCTTTTAACATTTCTGCACCAATTTTTGGGTGTTGAAGATACATTTTACGTAAATCACCGGATAACCGTTGGGGCGGGGTTAAAAAGGTGTCTTTTGAAAAACCAATTAATCCCAGGTCATGAAGCAGGCTGGATATTTCAAGATCTGAATTTTCGAGGTTTTTTTTATTAAATTTCCCCGCGACTTTTTTTGAAAGAAGTGCAACTTCCTGTGAATGCCGAGTGAGTTCAGGAGCAACCTCAGCCATGATATCAGATAACAGTCTGATGAGTTCAAGAAAACTTTTCTCCAAATTGTTATTCAGCTTACTGATTTGAATGTTATGTTTCTCTAAATTAAGCATCAAATCAACATTCTGTCGATGTAAATGAATACGATCAATCACAGAATTAAGAATAATTTTTACTTCTGCCAATTCCCAGGGTTTGCTTATATAGTAGGAAATACCACAATCGTTAATTGCATTTGTTAAATCATCGAGATCTGGATAACCACTGATTAAAATTAAGATAATATCCGGGTAACGTTCCTTAATACTTTTTGCAAGCATTAACCCATCCATGTCGGGCATGTTTTTATCGGTTATCACTAATTCATAATCGTGTTCTTCAAGAATTTTCAATGCTTCTGATCCCGAATCGCATAATGTACATTTGACTTCGGCAAGCTGTTCAATTTGTGATTTTAGTATGCCTGCAGTTTTGAGCTCGTCGTCGACGATAAGTATTTTCATTTTGTACTTTTTCTTCGTCTCATTAATATTCAACTTTGTATTGATCATTGAAATATTTGAAGTGATGGATTGGATAATATTTTCGAGTTTTTGCAGCGGAGAGACTAGTTTTTGTAAATTTTCATATTAACTACTATCATTCAACTATTGAAGGACTACATATTTCCCATGCAAACGGAAAAAAAATAGCTGCGGCCAAGATAGGCCGTATTACTTTTCTGCGTTTGCTTAAAGAAAGGAATTAACTTAAACGTATCATTGACATGGGTTGAAGCTCACAATTCCTGTCATACTATTTAGGTGATCAAAATAATGCAACTAGCCTGAATAATTCATCAGCATTCTGCTACGAGCCCTAATCTCTGCTCAAATAAGCCGATTAACTCAATTTATTATGAGCGAGTTAAGTGCTCTCGTGACGAATCGCATGAATTAATCAGGATAGAGTTGCCAACTCCAATAAATCCTTAATTGAGTTACATTAGCCTGCATTATGCATAAACTTTTTATTACGGGTCAACATATCACATAATCTCATTGAAATACATCATTATTCGGGTTCGAAATAGTTTCAACCACGGCGGATTTTCAACACGATTCTCTCCGAGCTGTAGGCTCTACGAGCTGGAAGCCTGCACGCGAATAATATTCACAACTCATTGACTTCATGCAACCTAACAACTCTCATCACAAAACTTTATGCATAATGCAGGTTAGGCTCTATCTATTTTCGATATTAGCAATTAATGCTTCGATCTCATTCTGGGAAACATTGTTGTTAGTAGGCTCTGGATTTTCGTTATTATTTAACAATTGATCGATTTCACTCTGGGAAGCAACACCCTGTTCAATTGTATTGGTCATTTCATGAGAACTATCTCTACCTGTATTATTCAATACCGCATCTATATCATCTTGTGAAACTGTTAAACCGTCAGTGCTGCCGTGATTCTCAGTTTTATTATTATTTATTATATTGTCTAATTCATTTTGTGAAATCGCCGTATCCTTCTTGTCTTTAGGCTTAGGTGATTTTTTAAATAATGCATCTGATTCATCTTGTGAAATGGCCGTATCCTTCTTGTCTTTGGGCTTAGTTGATTTTTTAAATAATGCATCTAATTCATCCTGAGATATAAGATCTTCTTCAGGTTGTTCATTTTGAGGAACTGACCCCAAATCTGTCCCTGGATTTAACAATGCATTTATTTCATCCTGTGAAATAGCTGTATCATTAATTTCATCACTTAATACTTCATTATTAGCCGGAGCCAGAGATGAATCTCCCCGAAGCAATGCATCAATATCGTCTTGTGATACAAACCCAGCATCGTCTTCATCAGCACCATTACTGTCCTGACTGTTTAAGAGAGAATCAATATCACCCTGAGAAATTGGACCATCATTTTCATTAACCTCTTCTACCTGTCGGTTATTTTCGCCATTTAGCAGTGCATCAAGTTCATCCTGTTTTATCGGCTCATCATTTCCTGCATCTTCGGTAGACAAATCCACATCAACCCCACCCAACAAAGCATCAATATCGTTCTGAGATACGGGCTCATCGGTCAGCAGTGCATCAATTTCACTTTGATTTATCGGCTCATCATTTCCTGCATCTTCTGAAGTTAAATCCACATCATTTCCGTTTAATAACGCATCAATATCGTTTTGTGATACGGGTTCATCAGTCAGCAGTGCATCAAGTTCATCCTGTTTTATCGGCTCATCATTTCCTGCATCTTCGGTAGACAAATCCACATCAACCCCACCCAACAAAGCATCAATATCGTTCTGAGATACGGGCTCATCGGTCAGCAGTGCAT
>JAJFLO010000322.1 GCA_021772675.1 Verrucomicrobiota bacterium
AGTCGCGCTCCTTTTTTTCTTGGTATTTAACATACTTGCGAATCATTTCCGCATCCAAACCGACTGTATCAACGCAGTAACCTGGAGCCCAAAAATGATTGCCCCAATAAGGTTTCTGCCTGATGTACGAATATTTTTTCAATATCCGAATCGCTGAACGGCCTTTCAGCTTACCAAGCAAGTCGGATGTCGACAGTTTAGGCGGAACCATTGTAATTAGGTGAACATGATCCGCCTGAATATTAAGCTCAATCACTTCGCACTTCGCCTGACCAGCGAATACCTGGATATAATTATAGGTTTCTTCACGTATCGGTCCGGTCAACACCCGATATCGATACTTGGGAACCCAGGCTATATGATATTGGCAATGCCAGATGGCATGTGTTAATTTACGAAATCTGCTCATTAGAATATTCCTTTCTCAACGTTGCGGGAACAACTTGAGCTAAGGAATATCTCTGAGCAGACTAAATGGCAAAGCCAAAAAACTCTGACCCCGCCCAAAGGACGGGGAATTCCAGAAAGCGATTAAATTTTATTATATAAGAAGATAGGTGTCCTTGAAATGTAATAGTGTCTTACTGTTCCAATAATAAATTAGTATGCAAACTTCAATGGTGCATCATCCTGATTCACCATTTTTCATCCAGCCATTCGAAATTGTTAATTTATGATGCTGGATTATTTTCGCCAAAACAATACTGAATATGAGCACAATTACGGCGATAAACATCTGCTTCATATCTACTATTTCTCCTAGTGGAACGGTTTCCTGGTGCAATAAAAACTCTTCAAGATTAACAGCTGATCCGAACGCGACAAATGCTATAATACCAGGAAAAAACCCAATAAAAGATGCAATGGAATACCTTGACCATTTCATCCCGAGAATTCCACTTCCATAGCTTACCAGGTCAAATGGCATATACGTAAGTCTCATCAGAATGACAACCATCTCTCCTTTTTTATGAACAATATGATCATACTTTGATAAAAACTCCAGATTTTTTTTCGAAACAATTCCTCGGCCAATATATTTGCCGAGAAAATACCCAATATTTGCTGATAAATTTTTGGCAATCAACGTATATAATATTCCCCATGTTAGTCCAAATAAGCCTCCTCCCAAAATGGTGAGTAAAGTTGCAGGAAAGAACGTTAATGGTTTCAACGCATAAATGATTATGTATATAACTGGTGCATACCATGACGACACTGTAAATTGATATATCTGTTCCATAATATCAATCGTGCTATAGCCATTGAGGTGTTTATAAATTGCAAAGGCAATCATGACACCGCCCCAGAATATTACAGCGCTTATATTTAGCAACCTGCGTTTCTCAACCACGAACTTGCTCCATTATTGACAATTTATGTATTCACATAGCGTTGATTTAGCATACTAATGAATCACAGTAATGGGCTACCTCCTTGGGGAAAGAATATCGTGATAAATTCAGAATGGCTAAATGGGAAAACTTAAAGAAAATAAACACTCTAATGCGTGAATGCAATTCGCATTTAGAGTGATCATCCAGGCGATGTTCGATTTTTCAATTGTTGAAATTTGGCAACTTTACCAGTTGCTATTAAAATATATTGGAACAATTAAAAAATCAGATATAAACGACAATTCTCTATTTTTATTTCTTCTCGGAATTCTGTAAAATTAGATTCAAAATTAATATCAAGAAATATTTTATGTGTGACTGATATTAATCATATTAAGATTTTTATGTTATAATTTAATTTGAAAGTGAAGCTGATTTTCAGAGCAAATCTTTGAAATATACCGACCTGTCTTGGCTTTAAAATACAACGGAGTGATAAGTCGACCAGCCTTGTTCTGAAAATACCGTCAATGCCTGATAACACAGCCTCATCCTCCGCAAATTCTAAAAGCACAGAGAGGTCTGCATACTCCATAGACGCTCAAAAAGACAAACCATTACCACTACTGAATTTGGTATAATTGAAAAATTATTTGCCGATATCCGAGACGAACGCTGCTCTTTTATCCTGATTATTCACTTTTGCCAATTTCTGGTGTTCCGGTTGCAGACTCCGATCTAAAAAACTGTTCAATCGATTCATAGAGTTCCAATTTTTTTATGGGTTTGGATACATAACCATCCATTCCAATTTCCAGGCACTTTTCACGATCCCCGACCATGGCATTCGCTGTTAAAGCAATAATCGGAATGTGTTTGTCTGTTTTTTTCTCCCCTTCTCGAATTGCCAACGTTGCGTCATAGCCATCCATAACCGGCATTTGTATATCCATAAGCACAACATCAAATTCTTGATCATTTAAAATTTTAAGTGCCTGCTCTCCATCTGCGACAACGTGCACTTTATGTCCTCTTTTTTCCAATAGTTTAACTGCTATTACTTGATTCACTTTAACATCTTCTGCAATAAGTACGTTGAGTGATCGACAAGACAATAATTGATCATTCACCTTCAATTTTTTTGAGGTTTCAGGGTGTTTGACCTGTTGTTCAATCACCGAATCACGTTGAAAAAGGGCTGTTTCAATTTTTTTCAACAATTCATATTGAGAAATCGGCTTAATTATATAATCCGCTGCACCGGCATCGCGACATCGTTTCATCTCATCATTTGTCCGATTATAATAGAGCATCATAATTACGCAAAGAGGGGATTGAATTTTCTTATTGATATTCTCTAATAAAGTAATGCCATCAAAATCGTTTAACTTTTGATTAACCAGAATGACATCAAAAGGAGTTTCTTCGAAAATCCGCTGCTCAATAAGGGACATTGCAGAATGTCCTGCTGATGAAAATTCGACCTCCATATTCCAGTGTTGGAACAGTTCCTCCAGCATCTCCCGATTCGTCAAATTATCATCAACAACAAGAACAGTTTTTCCGTTCATCGCCTGATGGTCTGACGACAGCATATCATCAGGACGATTCATCTGAAGTCCAAATCGGGCAGTAAATGAAAATGTGCTGCCTTTCATCTCGTATTTTGGATGCAGCTGAGTTGCAGGACTTTCCCCTTGAATTTTTCCACCCATTAATTCGACCAGCTGTGATGAGATGGCAAGTCCCAATCCGGTTCCCCCGAACATCCGGGTTGTCGAATTATCTGCCTGGAAAAAAGGCTGGAAGATGTTAAGCATCTTATCCTCTGAGATACCCATACCAGTGTCGGATACCGAGAAACAGAGCACACAATGAGCAGGGTTCGAATTTTTCTTTTTTAATAGGGAGGCTGTTTTCAACTCGTTCTCTATCTGCACGCGGACCAGCACTTCACCTTTTTCCGTGAACTTAATTGCGTTATTTGCCAGGTTTAAAATCACTTGTTGCAATCTTCCCGGATCACCAATGAGTCCGTCTGGAATGGCAGGGGGAATGTGGAACGTGAGTTCTAAATCTTTTTTATGAGCAGTGAAGGCTAAGGTATTTACCACATGGCAAATCGTATCTTTCAGGCTAAAATTAATGGATTCCAGATCCACTTTTTTTGCTTCAACCTTAGAAAAATCCAAAATGTCGTTAAGAAGTGTTAATAACGAATTTGCAGCATCATCAACAGTTGCCAGATATTTTTTCTGAACCTGTGATAACTCTGTATCTAAAGCTAATTCGGTCATACCAATGATGGCATTCATCGGCGTCCTGATTTCATGGCTGATATTCGCCAAAAAATCACTTTTAGACTGGCTGCCTGCCTCGGCCAGCTCTTTCGCAACCTTAAGATCCGCTTCTGCTTCTTTCAGGTCGTTAATATCAGTACAACAGCCGATAAAACCACAGAATAGATTGTTGTCTTCAAAAAGCGGAATCCCAATATCCAGAATCCATCGATAGTTTCCATGGCGATGTTTTAATCGATATTCCATTGTAAACGTCTTGCGCGCTGCAAAAGCCTCTGAAAACCTATCCTGATATTGATTATTGTCATCTGGGTGAATCCCTTCAGTCCACCCCATGCTGAAATCATTTTTAAAGGCTCTGCCTGTAAAGCTTAACCACCCATGATTTAAATAGGTACAGCGTTTATTCGTATCTGACCTCCAAATTAATACCGGAGTCGAATCTGCAAGTCGCCGGAAACGTTTTTCACTCTCACGTAAGGCCGCTTCCGCATGTTTGAGCTTCGTAATATCCCAATTAACACCAATCATCCGCACTGCCTTACCTTCACTGTTGATTTGGACATCCGCAAAGGCTTTGATATAATGAACCGATTTGTCAGACCAGATAACGCGAAATTCGGTATTAAAATCATTTTTTCCCTGCAATGCAAGCTCTATCTCCTCATTAGCCTTATTCAAATCATCTGGATGTACTGATTTGGCCCATGCATCGAAAGCACCTCCAAATTCATCGGGTGAAACACCATAGAGCAGATGCATCTGGTCATCCCAATTCAAGACATTGTTCTCAACATCCCAATCAAAAATACCGATTTTTGCAGATTGAACTGCTACCTGCATCCGTTCAGAAAGATTATTAAGATCTTGAACCACCTGCCTGTAATCATCGATATCTTGTATGGAACCTGCCATTCGTTTTGGTTTCCCGGATTCATCTCTCAGCAACAGCCCTCGCGCTCTGAACCAACGATAATTTCCAGATTGAGTTCGCAAACGATACTCAATATTAAATGGAATGTCATCGTTGAAATGAGCGTCAACCGCCGCAAATGTTCTGGCTATATCATCCGGGTGTAATAGCTCTTTGAACCTCGATAATGAGGGTTCGAATTCATTCACTTCATAACCTAAAAGTTCGAAATAACGCGGTGACCACCATTCAGCATCCTCATTGACATTGAACCAGTCCCACAAACCATCACTGGAACCTTTTACCGCCAATTCAAAGCGTTTTTCACTTTGACGCAACGACTCTTCTGCGGTTCTTCGAACATCAATTTCAGAGGTTAATTTCTGATTAAGTTCCGCAAGTTCCCGTGTCCTGATTTCTATTTCCCGACGAAGAATCATCGGCTGCTTTTGCAACATTCGGTACAAAAAACTAAAGAGGATGCTAGTCAATAAGACAAATATTCCCTCAACGAACAGTGACTGAGTAGAAAGCCAACCTGTTTCAGGTTTTAAAGACAAGGTCCAAATTCCGTTTGGAACCGAAAACCGATAAACTGTAGGATTTTCTTGTAGTGGTTCCGCCGACGTCATAAAGACAGAACTATTCCCGCTTTTTGGATGTATACGAGAGATCTCGTAACGATAACCAATTTCCTCAAGTTGTTTCAATTCGACGTATTCGATTAATTTATCTAGATGGATCAACGCAGTTGAAAAACCCCAAAATTGTTTTTCTCCCGCCTCACCAGGTAAAAATATTGGCAAGCGACCTACCATAGCGATACCACCCTGAATGAGTTCAAAAGGACCGGCAAGGGTAAGTGCTCCTGATTCCATCGCGGCAAGGGCCTCAATACTTCGATTAGGATCTTCTAGCAGATTGTGTCCCAATGCAGTTTCGTTACCTGCCAGCGGAACGATGTGAGTAATGATTCCATTCGGGGCTAACTGTAAGCTGCTGATTGTTCCTGAATGTGACAATATTGTGGAAGCAACTGATTCAAAATCAGGGACGGAACCATTTCCCAATTGAACTAGGGTTGCCAGGGTATAAGTGGCAGATAACGATTGATTTATCTCAACAAGGATGGCATGCCCATAGTAGGCGGCAACAGTCAATGCTGCTTCTTTTTTTTGCGAAATTCTCCCGCGTTCTACCTGAACTGTTATTACCGCGCCGGTAAGTACAATCATCACAAATACA
This sequence comes from Verrucomicrobiota bacterium, assembly GCA_021772675.1. Lineage (GTDB taxonomy): Bacteria > Verrucomicrobiota > Lentisphaeria > JABSQK01 > JAJFLO01 > JAJFLO01. The sequence continues at coordinate 5,796 of JAJFLO010000322.1, forward strand.
ATAAAAGTTTGAATACCAGCACGTCGTCGTTTTCCGGGGTCTATATGTTCAATTTGGAGATTGCTCATTACCTGATCTCAGTCTCCGAATTATTTTAGTATATAATTCATATCGGGGCCTATAAGCTAAGTGATTTTTGAAATTTTTCATTGCTGTGTCAGTCATATTTTCAATATCAATGACGTTGCTTGTGCGCAAAATTCATTCCTGAAATAATCATTAAATTTAAATAAAATAATTGAATTCCAGTCTATATTTCGGTTACAAGTTTTATCTCTTTGATATCCGAAACATAAATTGTAAAGCCGTACCGGAAACCTATCCGAGCCTCTTATAAAAGTACATTCCAGTTAACCGGCTTTGCCGGAGTTTTTTTATCGCAACGATTGGCAAAAATGGGCTGAAGGCTTTCCTCCCAATCTCTTATTCAATAAATTTAAGTGCAGCTCGTTCGTAGTCCCGCCTTCAGGCGGAAGTCTGTCCGACGCTTTAGCGGGGACATTCCATCACAGGATCGCTGAAGCTCTCCTAAAACTTCCGTCCCGCATGCGGGACGGGACTACGAACGAGACACTCTCCTTATTCGAGATGTCCTGTAATTTTATATAAAATAGATATTTTCAACGACTTAAAATACAAATCCCTATACAATCCAGTCAAATTTCGAGCCTTAAATATGCAAGTGTGGTCGCCACGGCAAACGTGCATAGTGTTAATGCTATGTGCTTTTTATACATGACAACCGCAGATTTTTGTCTTCCGCCGCATTACAGTCAAAAATACTTTTGTAAGAAATTCTCTAGTATTATGATTTTATGCTAAATGTTGTGATGAACAATAATAAAATCGGCTCTGAGAGTTTCGCTGAAGCAATTTATCGGGATTTTGAAAGTGAAATTAATTGCAAAATTAGATATATTACGCTAATTTTTGCTAATTTGCTAATTTGCTAATTTATGGTAAAGCAGGTGGTAGACGTGAAAAATAAAACTTATATCGCGGCAATCATTTGTTTAACAGCATTCTTGTCAGTCGAATTGTTTGCAAATGATCTACCAACTGGTTTATGTATCAAACGTAGCAGCATTGGACAAGTTATAACAGGTTCAATTATAGACATTTACAAGAGTTCATCGGGAACCATCGTCAATTACAATTCCTCCAATAGGAGTGAGTACAATACTGTCAATATAAATCAGCGTAATCCCAGCTCCCGGTATCTTGCTCCTGACACCAACCCGAGGATATCTATAAGATGAATTTATTACTGACCGGGGGTTAGACGCGTCAATTGAACTGCTTAGTCCCTATGTCGCCGTAAATGACTTCGATGGGTTTAAGAATATATTACCCAACACGTTGGTTCAGGGAATTATTTTCTATGATTATGCCTACTTCAAGGACACTCAAGGTCGAAGGTTTATCGGAGAAATCGCCGAGGAGTCAGAAGTAAAAAGTGCTGGCTTGGGGTTACGGTTACAATTAAAAGAGCATTTCCAATTTCAAATTGATTATGCCGGCCGTTTACATCAACTCAAAATAGCAATGCATCTGGAAGAGCCCATTTTATTGCCAAGCTTGAGTTTTAATTAGCCTGGATTATTCATAAAATTTTGTGATGATAGTTATTAAATTGCGTGAAATCAAAGAGTTATGAACATCGTTCGCGTGCAGGAATAGTGAACTATTACGAGATTCCGGGTTCTTTATAACCCTTTTATATGAAGCAAGATACGTGCTCGCAGCAGGAATCGCATGAATTAATCATGTTAAGACGCAAAGAATGAAAAATTGTACAAAAAAATGACAGCATGTCTCTTTTACATGTGTTGAAAAGAATCTTAAGTCTTTTGCGCCTTAGCGACATTGCGTTGATCGAGGTATTTCCTTAATTTTCAATCAGTAAGTTTAGGTAAAATTACCAATAATGGTCAAACAAAAAGCATTTTTATCCCTTGTCTTACTCGTTCCTGCACCAAGCATCGGCGTATGTGCAGGAATGATATTCTTTCCAAATACTGCCATGGGTTCAGTGATATTCGGTACAAGCAAGATATGGTTATTTTGTTTTCCGATCCTCTGGCATATTTATGTTGATAAAGAAAAAATAAGTTATTCCAAACCGGAAAAGGGTGGCTTCGGCATCGGAGCGATTTCCGGGATTTTAATTAGCATTATCATTGTGATTGCCTACCTCTTGCTAAAAAATCATTTAATCAATGCTGACTTTGTGGCCGAGAAAATAACTGAAATCGGGCTGGCAGAAAAATCAAAATACCTGTTCTGCGCATCTTATTGGATTCTGATCAATTCAGTATTAGAGGAATATGTGTGGCGTTGGTTTGTCGTGAAACAATGTGAGGTTATCTGCAAACGAAATGTGGCTATTATATCATCTACAGCCTTCTTTACGCTGCATCATATATTAGCGATACAGATCTATTTCGGAACCGCTGCCGTAGTCATATGTTCTTTGGGTATTTTTGTCGGGGGTACAATTTGGTCAGCCATGTATATAAAGTATCGAAGCGTCTGGCCAGGCTATTTGAGCCATGGGATCGTAGATTTATGCATATTTACAATAGGGTGGTTTATGATATTCGGATAAAAAGATAGTGAACAGTTTAACCCAGCTAGCCTGGATTATTCATAAAGTTTTGTGATGAGCGTTATTAGCCTGCATTATGCATAAACTTTAGCAATGAGAGTCGAAAGATTGCTTAAGGTCAATGAATTATGGCATTTATCCGCGTACAGGCTTCCAGCTCGTAGAGAATAGTGTTAAAAATCCGCCGTGGTGGAAACTCTTTCGAACCCAAAGATCTTTATAACTCATTGATTATGCGACATAATGACTCGTAATAGAAAGTTTATGCACAATCCAGGCTAAGTAGTAAACAAAAATAAATATAAAAATCTGGGGAACAATCTATGAAACGATAGAGCCAACTTCCCAATTCATATTCTATATAAAATTAAAAGAATCACATTTCAATTCCTAATGATATAATGTCTACATTTCAAAACTTCATGAAATACAAAACTCTTTCCTGTTAACTGAAACTTATTAAACTAATCGCTGTTGACTTGTTTTAACCTGCCGTTCCTGACATATACTTTCTGGTTTCTTCCAGTTCTGGCTTACGGAATAATAAAACGGTATCGCCTTCTTCTATAACTCTGCCAACGCCAGATGTTGCTGAAAGAAAAATAGTTCGATCGCTAACCCGTCTTCCCTGCTCAAGAGAATGTGTAACAAGAATAATACTTTTGCTATCCTTCATTTCTAACAAACATCGTTCAATTTCATTTGTTGAATGTGGATCAAGATTAGATGTCGGTTCGTCAAGCATTAACACTTCCGGATCAACAGCTAAAGTACGTGCAAATGACAAGCGCTGTTTCTGTCCGATAGACAGATTTTCAGCAGGCTGATGCAAACGATCCTTTACTTCCTGCCACAAATGTGCTTTTTTTAATACGTCTTCTACAAGCCCGGTTGCATCTTCTTTATTTAAGTGTCTATGATGTCTCACACCAAAAAGCACGTTTCGATTAATTGATCCAGGAAAAATACATGGTTTTTGAAAAACCAGTCCGATATGTGTTCTAAGTTGGTTTATTGAAAAATCCCGGTAAATATCCTTACCATGCAAAAGAATTTTTCCTTGAACATCAAGGCCGGAATCGTAATCTGCAAGTCGATTAATTGACCTCAATATCGTGGATTTTCCCGAACCAGAAGCCCCGATAAGCGATATGATTTCTCCTTGTTTTAATGTAAATGATATGTTATCAACGAGGATTTGATTCTTTGCAGAAACCGTTAATTCTTCTAAATTTAATATTGTTTCTTTATTTTTCATGACATTTTTGCTTCTTGATGAACGGTTAATCGAAATGGCAAGGAACAAAAGCTGAGCACAAATACGATCATTATCAATACACACGCACTGCCCCAGGCATTTTGTAACGCCTGTGCATGATAGGATTCCTGAGCAAGATTAAAAATATGATATGGCAAGCTTAGGATTGGGCTCTCTTTGATCCCATGCGGAAATGTAGCACCAGCAAATACGGTAGCCGTAAACATTATTGGCGCTGTTTCTCCAATTGCTCTGGCAATGCCAATTAATAGTCCTGAAATGAAACTGGCAAAACTTTGGGGTAGTAAAACAGTGAAAATAATTGCTGAAGGCTTCAACCCTAAACTGCTCGCGTTTTCGATATATTCTTTTGGTATGCGATTGATGCCCTCGGATAAGGCCAATGCTGTTGTCGGTAAAATCATGATGGCTAGCAATAGGCCTCCCGTCAGCCATGATTTCCCCAATTCCAGATACTTTACAAAGAATACAAATCCCACTAATCCAAAAATAATTGAGGGAACACCATTGAGTGTATACAGAAACACCGTAAATGCCTTTTTTAGTAAAACCGATTTTATGTAAAAACTACGAAATAATGCGGTTGCTAAAGAGAACGGAAGAACAATTACCAAGGTGGATATCAAGGTGATAAATGTGCCAACAATTTGATATAAAATGCCACCGGATATTCCACTTTCTTTCATTGGAGAAATGAGGAATGACACAGATAATGCCGATAATCCTTTATGAAATACAAGAACCGTCCCCAATCCCAATATTCCCAATACCATGAATCCACATAAAAATGAATAACATGTGAAAAAGTTATCCCTTAATTTACGCCAAAAATTTCGCATTATAAGTCCTTCCAAAAAGACAATAAAAAAATAATTATATCCGTTTTAATGATATAAGCGTAAGTTCGCCCAGTAAAACAAATATCAAAGTACTGAAAAACAAGATTGAACCCAGTCCAACGATTGCAGACCAATGCAATGTACTCCCATAAGAAATGAATATCTCAGAGCCTCCAAGTTTGCTGGTAAGCGTCTGCCCCGCCTCAACTAAAGGTGTTAGAGAATACCATGGATCTGGCAATCGATTGTCCGCCCTGCCGACAACAAGAAAAACTGCAATTGTTTCTCCCATAGCACGACCAATTCCCAGCAGAATGGCAGCGATCAATCCGGGAAATGCTTTTGGCAGAACACCATGGATAAAGGTTTCAGATTTAGTTAATCCCAGTGACCGAGCAACTTCACGATCATGTTTAGATACACCACGT
>JAJFLO010000323.1 GCA_021772675.1 Verrucomicrobiota bacterium
TAGATTCAACGCTGATGGTCGTCAATGTGGATGCGGCACAAAAAACATAACCATAGGATCAATTTAACCAGAAATACTGGCGGCGTTTTTTTGTAAAATCAGAGTTACTTGATCAGTATTTCTGGTAAGTTATCCAAATCGATATCTGAGACTTCAGGTTCAGTAATGTTTAGTGGACAAAGAACAGCGTGGAAACGAACTGGATGAAAAGCATATCCAGTTCCTATCCCCGATTAGGTTGATCATAGAGGAATCCATTCCTTCGGAAACGATTCCCGTCCCCGATGTCAGTGATATATTCTGGAATTCAAAAACAAAAACTAAAAAAAGCAGATATCAAGACATTCGATCTAACCTGCTATAATAACGCGCGATTTTGAGTTATTTTTGTTTCCATCAGAGTGATGACTCCAATCAACATTTTCTCGGTTAGCAGGTAGATCAATTCAACGTTGGCTTTATGAAATTTCGTTATTGCGGACAGCGAATTGACCACGGATTGAATGTTTTTGCCTCGCTCCGGCATCGTTCGCATTGCTCGGCAAAGCGATGACGAATACTGAAGATAATCAAGCAAGGGATGGGAGAACAAGGAATGTGCTCGCACAACGTGTTTATATCATATGCTCGCGACGATTTTGAGGTGATCAAACGAATCATTCGAGCGCTCGATCACCAAGGGCTTTCGTGTTGGGTGGACCAAGATAATATTCGGTGGGGGGAGAGCTTCCCTTCTGCTTTGCATAACGCGATCGAGTCGAGTCAATATATAATTTTCTGCATAAGTGAAAATTATACCAAAAGTTCGTGGGCTCGGAAAGAAGTTGAATTAGCTTTAGCAATTAGTCAAGATATGGAAGGATCAAATCGACCACACCTCCTACCCTTATTATTGGAAGATATACCCGATCACCTTAAGTCTCTACCGTTTTTGCAGACACTTCAATACCGAGTTTACAATGGTGATCCAACTAGACTCGCTGTCGCTATAGCACACCTTGGACTAACGCCAACTCGCGAGACCGGTAGAGAATGGGCAAATTCGTCACCTCTGTCATATTCATTTGAGGAGATTCTTCGGTACGAGTCTTGGTTGCCGTTGGATCGCCGTCGCGCAATCGCCACGTGCCTCTTGGATATACTGCCCGATTTGAAATCGCACAGAAAGAATCACATTCGCGAACTCAACGCACTTTGGAAATCATTGCCTATAATGACAGATCGACGGAACCCGGCGTGGGTTCGTGTAAACACTACACATTCGGTTGAAGGAAACCGATTAACAATTGGGTTCAAAAACACGACTTGCGAGTACCGAGTAACGGATCCTCTTAAGCTCGGATGTTTCAACTGTGGCTACTACGCTGGAGCACAATTCAGGAAAGCAACAATTGCCCAACTGATGGAGCAACTGCGTCGTGGGTTTGCACACGCCTTTAATCTAGGGAGAAGATTTGATGTTGTGGAGTTTCTAAGCGACGGTTCATTTTTGAGCGATAAGGAAATGGACGATGAAGCAAAGATTCGTATTTTTGAAAGCTTGGCTTCGATGCCATATATCAAACGCGTGCTGGTGGAATCGACGCCTGAACATATCTACAGTCAAAGGGAAGAAGTCCCTGCGCTACTGGAGGTACTTCGGAAGGACCAAATTTTGGAAATCGGTGTTGGATTCGAAACCGCAGATGATTTCGTGCGTAAGACCTGTATTAACAAAGGATTTCTTATGGCGCACTTTGAACGTGCTGTAACGCATCTCGCTAATATAAATTTAAGCTATGACAACCAATGCACGGTTGTAGCCTATTTATTGGTCAAACCTGCTTTCTTGAGTGTGGGAGAAGCGATAGATGATTTAATTTATTCGCTGCGTTACCTTAGTGAATTATCAAAGAGATTGGGAATTCGAATAGTGCCTAAGCTAGAACCTGCGGCGATAGCTGACGGAACCGTTCTTAGTTATCTTCACAGGTTGAGTGACAATGCTAACCTGTTTCGATATAACCCTGTTAATTATTGGATGATTCTTGAAATCTTGACACGGGCATTTTTAGATCCGTCTTGCCATCCAGCCTACAATGAAATTAGAATAGGTGCGCGGGAGGATATGGATGATATCATAAAAGTCCCTGCCGTTTATAGGCGTGATGGCCGCTTTGATCAGTTTGATTACGTCCTCTACGATGCAATTCAAAGATATAACTCACATCGCGATATATTTCAGGTATACGCGGTGATCCGCGAAACATATCCACGCGGTATTAAGCATCTATTGAGTCCTAATAGTTCTCTTGGAGCATGGACAAGGTCCGAATTAAATGAATCTGATGTGGCGAATTCACGCAACGATAGTTTCGAAGTTTCTGCGATTCATAGCTTGCTTACCAATCCAGATAATGAATCGATCTTGGAAGAGGCGGCGAGTTCCGCTAATCTCGATTCACAATTTCTGCGTAAGATTTATGGTTGCCTCGATATTCTGGAAGGATATGTCACTTCTAGAAGCGCATCCATTCAGTCAAGGTTTAAGGAGATACTGCAAAACAGTGAATCGAGAATCAGCTCTGCTGAATTAGAGAAATTTCAGTATATCGTTTCCGAATGCTTCGATAACAGCGAATTGGATTTGTTCGAAATCCGCATGATTGATGCAAAGCTTGAATCAGATGATCTTCTGCGACTATTCTTTGAGGCAACCAACTTTCGCTCTGGTCGCTCCCATGTTCTTTGGAGCGAAGTTCCTATCGAATCGAACGAGCATGGAGTATAATCCATGCGGAAGAGCACCGACAATCTGAGAGACGACATGGAATACGTTCCGTCAGCCAACAAGCGGATCAACATCAACGTAGTATACCGTGGCGCGCCACGGTATACTACGTGAGTTATCCTGGACGTTGGCCAAATAAAATATGAACAAGACAAATAAGATTATTACGAGTACTTTCAAGGAGCATTTCTTGTTCCTTGCCGGGCAAAAAGAACTGAACGGTACTCGAACTTTTCTCATCGCGTCATGGTGGACTATCATCAGTCTGCTGATGATTTTTCTTCCTTTTCAACTCAATATCCAGGATCATTTCCTTCAAACAGTATGTTCAGTTCTTGGAGCATTCCTACTCTCCTCCGCAGCTATCGGCACATTAAATAGTTATTTTTTAAGAGAGTCTCAATTGAATGCGACTCGGCAGTTATTAGGAGAATCGCTGGTTACTTTCAAGGAAGAGGTTGAGGCCAATTTTTTAAAAAGTTTCGACTGGGTGAGCAATGTCACAGAATCAGGACTAAGGAAGGTGTATGATGAAATTCCATCGAAGGAAATAAAGCGAAGTATTCGAAAGTCACGTGGCGATAGCGTTCGATTTCTATTCCTGAGTTACGCAACCATCGACGACTACAAAGAAGAATTTGGAGAAGCCGTCTCCAATGGCTGTACAATTGATATAATCATTGCCGATCCAAAATTAAACTGTCTTATTAACTACTCCGAGAATGATCTTGGAGAGAAAGCTAAACGAGAACGAAGCTATGCGGAGATTGGGATCGACACCGTTTCCCAAATCAAAAGAGAGTTAGAAGAAAATGATAAATTAGAAGTTCATCTATACCGATGCCCAAATTCATTGGTAGTAGTTGAAACTGGTGACCGAATGTGGTTTGGTGTTCTTTGGGCTCATCGACAGAGTTTTATGGGGCCTTGGTTTGAAATTCACGATCTTCAAAGTAACCTCGCTTCATGGGCCAGATCCCATGTTGACAAAATCATGGAAGATTCTGAAATTCTCAAGATATGCCCGGGCCAACAAAAGAATGGAGTCAACATCCAATAATCGCGTCCGATTTTTGGTTGCTTAAGTGGCCATCAATCGAGTAATTGCAATCAGAGTTGCACCGGATTGGATGTGACTCATTCAAAACGATATCTGAAGACATCAGGTTCATTAATGTTTAGTGGGCAAAGACCAGCGTGGAAACGAACTGGATGAAAAGCATATCCAGTTCCTATCCCCGATAAGGTTGATCATAGAGGAATCCATTTCTGTCGAAAACGATTCCTT
>JAJFLO010000324.1 GCA_021772675.1 Verrucomicrobiota bacterium
GAAGATATTTATTTATAACATTCAATTTCACAATGTTTTATAAATAAATTTAAATATTGATAGGAAATATTAGATTTTAAGAGGAGAAGCGAAGTTGAACAAATATAGCTACCTCTATTTTCTGAATGAAAATCAGTGCTAACTGAAAAAACGATCTACGAAAATGTCAGAGAATTCAGTCGTCTTCATCAAGGGAAAAGAACGTTTAATACCGTTACACCCAGTCAATGGGGGCAGATTCGAGCCATTGCCGCTAACAGTAAAGATATCAAGGAACTTCAGGATACACTTTTCAGAGAAGTTAAAGCGCAGCAAAGTGACGGTATTTTAAGAAGCCATGAACTTACACTATCAGGTTACCTGAGACACGGAAAGACTGCTGAGAAATGGAAGAAATGCACAAAAATATTAGAAAATGAAATTGAAAATAAAAAAGCCTTTGGTCCTAGGTACCTGGTATGCCTGGCTACCCAAATGCAGAAAGAATCAAGAATGCCTGACAGAAAAGGAATATCAAAATGACTGAATCTTTTTCCCATAGGTATTGCGCTGCAATCTTGGTTCAGGCAGCGGCGCCTCTTAAAATAGGGACGGGTGAAGTTGGCCTGACGGTAGATGAACTCGTGGCAACAGATGCAAATGGCCTTCCCATGATCCCGGGCACGGCACTTTGCGGTGTTCTCAGGCATTCTTTGGCGAGAACTTCGAAAGGTGAACGTATTAACGACCTCTTTGGTTTTCAGGAAAATGATGACGAAAAAACCGGTTCAAAGATTCAGGAAAATGATAAACGGTTTGGTTCCAGAATTATAGTTACTGACGCCCGTATGGTGGGAGAAGAAGGTCAGGTTATCGATGGCCTGCATGTTATTGAATTTAGCAGTGTTTTTTATTCCAAATTTAAAAATCTGACAGTAAGGGATCATTGCCGAATCAACGAACGGGGAGTCGCTGATTCGGATAATAGAGGTAAATTCGACTCCCAGGTTGTCTATAAAGGCGCTCGATTCGTCTTTGAAATCGAGTTGATCGGGGATGAGAAAGACAAAGAAAAATGGCAGATCCTGTTCGAACATCTTAACTCGCGGTTTTTCCAGATCGGTGGAGGAACACGTAAAGGTTTCGGAGAACTGCAGCTCATAAAAGTTGCCGAAACTGTTTACAACCTGTCAAGCGTTGATGATCGTGATGCCTATCTCAACAAATCTTCAAGATTGACGGTTCCCAATACCAATGATGCAATAAGGAAAATTGATTCGACAGAGATCGAGGGTGGCACGTTCTATAAACTGTCTTTAAAGCCCGATGATTATTTTATTTTTTCATCGGGTTATGGCGATAAAGAAGTCGATGACGTTGCCAAGAAAGAAATCGTTATTGACTGGGTCTCTCATAAGGATACTCTTGTAGAGCGGCCAAGGTTCTCAAAGGAAAAATGTCTTATTCCAGCCACATCGCTTAAAGGAGCTATTTCACATAGAACGGCTTTCTATTTCAATAAATTGTTACCGATATATGCCGATCAGCTTCCGGCAGGAAAATGCGCTGGCGATTATTCTGGTGAAAACAATCTTGCGGTAAAAGCGCTTTTCGGCTGTGCCAAAAACTCCAGAGAAGGTTCTGAATCCGGTCAACGAGGCCGCATACTGATAAGTGATGTGTATATCGAAGATATTAAAGAGAAAATTTTTAACCATGTGGCAATTGACCGATTTACCGGCGGCGCCATTGATGGAGCACTTTTTGACGAGAAGGTTACTAATACCAGTAGCAATATTACCTTGATGATTATCGTTGAAAACGAAGCATTCAATGGTGATGACAAGATACAGCAAACTCTGGAAGCCGCCTTGAAAGATATTACCACAGGCATGCTGCCTTTGGGAGGAAAAACAATGCGCGGTCATGGTTGTTTTCGTGGTACAGTCACAAAAAATGGGGAGGTGATTTAAGATGAATTTCAATGAAACCTTAACGGCCCTTTCTGAAATCCCTGAATTGCAATATCAGGGTTATTACTGGATTTCGAGTAGTAAAGGTCCCAAAAAATTCGACTCTATTGAAAAAATCAAAACTTACGAGAAGTATGGAAGGCCGACGAACCCCTTCATCCTCGAGGGCAATTTCTTTTGTTCTACTTCACAGACAAGCATATCTGTCAGACATGTTGACAATCGTTATCTCGTCAACAAATTTAACCTGTTAGAACTCGATGATGAGCAGAAAGTAGAAAAGCAATACCTTGCTCAAAAAGACCTTAGCAGTGAATTAATATTATTCACGGAAATTTGGCTTGCCCAGCGAGACGAAAATTGCGAGAATATGGAAGTGTTAACCAAAAAAGCCATTGTTTTTACTGGATTTAGGGAGATGCAAAATGAATCATAAAAATCGCTTTATCACAGATGATATTCCATCTCCTTATAATTTTGTACCATTATCTGATACAATCGTCGAAGCGGACTGGGCTAAAGACGTGTCGCATGATCTCCCGTTTAAGGATGGCGTCAGTTGCGAAATTGGGCTCAAAATTGAAACTAAATCCCCCATTTATATAAGAAACGGCGGAAATTGGAATTCCGATGACCGACTGGATGCGGCCTCGCCGATGCAAGATTCCTTCCAGTCCCGAATTGGCCCCAATGGTCAAGATGTTTGTATAATTCCTGGGACTTCACTCAAAGGAACGATTCGAAATGTCTTAGAAATTGCGAGCTTTGGAAAGATGAATAAAATCGCAGACAATCGTTATTCCATTCGTGATTTATATTATTCAAAATATACCTCGAAGATGACTTCTAAGGAAGGCGCTGTCATCCATACTACCGTTAATACTGGCTGGCTTGAATGCAAAAACAATAAATGGGCAATAACTCCCTGTGAACATGCGCGAGTTGAATGTTTGGATCTAAAGAATTTTCATGGAGGGAATCCAAATATAGGAGCCAAGCAATCTGCTGTTAAAAAATATGAGAAGTGGAAGGGTACATCATTAAATATCGATTTTTCTTTTGAACCAGGTCCTCACACACATTCCTGTGGAAAAATGCAGTACACCAAAGCCACGAATCTTAAAACTGGAACACAAGGAACGATTGTCTTTACAGGACAAGCATCGGTACGAGGAAAAGATAGAAATGGCAATTTGGTAGGGAAACATATGGAATTTGTCTTTCATACGTCAGGGAAGCAATGCGAATTTGTAGAGCATTTAAGAAATGATTTTGAGTTCATCCACTCGAACGAACGAAATGAACCAAACGAAGAATGGGCGTATTGGAAAGATGAACTTCGAAATGGTGAACAAGTACCTGTTTTTTATTTGAAAGATAAATTGGGTCATATTGAATCAATGGGATTGGCAATGATGTATCGTCTTCCTTATAAAAACAGTATTGCTGATACTGTTCGTCATACATCCATGGAGCATTTTTATCGCCAGGGAGAAAAGATTAAATATGATATGGCTGATGTTTTATTTGGAAATATCCTTGATAGTGACAGGGCGTTGAAAGGTCGTGTTCATTTTAGCCACTTGCGAGAAACAGAGGAATCAAAACAAAAGCGAGGAAAGGTTGACATTCAACGGACCGTATTAGGAAGCCCTAAGCCAACATTTTACCCTAACTATATCAAGCAAAAGGCTAATAGTCAAAATAAAGTTAGTCAATATTTAACCTATATGGATGATTCTGCAGAAGTAAGCGGCTGGAAACGCTACCCCGTAGAATCCCGGGAGGTAACGTACCAACCAATACCAAGAACCAGCAATGGTAACGAAAATCTGGAAGTAGCTTCGATGTTTAAGCCTCTACCCAGCGGTTCTATATTTACAGGTAAAATTCGCGTTCATAACTTAATACCTGTTGAACTGGGAGCGCTTCTGTGGGCACTGAAATGGGGTAATAACGACCACTGTCGACACCAGGTTGGAATGGGGAAAGCTCTTGGGCAAGGGGCAATCTCAATAGAAATTGACAATGACAAATTGAATTCAATACATGACTGTCCTGAGTCAATTCAGTTTTATATCAGAAAATTTGAGGAATTTATGACTTCAAAGGTCCCGGGCTGGAAAGATTCAGAGCAACTTAGAGAATTATTGACGATGGCCGATATCTCAAAAAAAAGTAAAAATGGATTAGAATGTCCGATACTTTCGACGACTCATCCCAACCAAAATGATTTTGCCAGCATAAAGCATAAGGATGCAAAAAAATCCTTAGGGAAATACAGTCGACATATCGAAGAAATCAAGATTTTTACGAACGAGGAAATAAAAGAAAAAGAATGGATCAATGAGAAAAGAAAATCCCTTAAATCCAATCCTGTTATCGAACGGATACTCTCTCTTAAAAATCCAGAATTAAAAGCCTTTATCAACGAAATTTCCAGCGATTCTATCGATGATGCAGAAGCATTTATTGCTGCCTACCCAATTCTATATAGCGGAGCACAGAAAGAGGTAAGAAAGGCCTTCAAAAAAGGCAAGGGTGGTCTCTTTAAGCAATTATTATTGATACAGGAAATTACAGGAAAACTAATCCAATAATGTCAATAATCACCAAAAAGATGCTTTTGAATTTGCAGAACTCTCTGAATGGAGCGGGCAAAACAGTGGAAAGAAATCATGAGGGAAATCAGCGTCTGACTTTTGGCAATCTGTGGTTCGGGGACTATTGGGCCCTTGGCGCTAATGGTTCCTTCGGTACGCAGGGAAAAAACTGCCATTGGGGAGTCATAACCGACAGACGTCGAAAGAAAAAAGCGAGTCGCCGGATAACTCCGATTACTTCAAAAGAAACAAAACCCAAAGATGCATTGATTCTCGAGAAAGGCGTCATAGAAAGCTCGCAGAAATGTAAATCCTATATTATTACCTCACTGCAGAACCGGTTGCTGATTCGCGTTTCTACACTTGAGTATAAGTTTCAATATTCGGGAAAGCTTCCGGAAGTTTACCAGCAAGAACTGAAGATGAGAATTCATGCAAAATAAAGATATCGAAATAGCTTTACAGAAACTGCGAGAACAAGACCTTACAGATGATGAAGCCTTTAATGCTTTTTACACTCATCTCAAAATGCTCTGTGAGAAATTTCTTCGCAGCCAGCAAAGCCGGGGTTACAAAAAGCATATGAATGAAATTGAGCTGCTGCATTCATTCTATGAAATTCTCGTGACTCAATGTACGCTCGGCTGGAAAACGACCAGCCATCTAAACCGCGAAATTCAACGACTGTATGTCCGGAAGACCAATCCAGCGGCTTCTGCCTTTTGGCAAACGATAAGCACGGCAGTGAATAGTCTGGTCAAAGAGGGGCTGTGCGAAAAATCAGAAGAATTTCGCCACCTGAATAATACTAATGAGACTGTGATTTTCAAAAAAGGCTGCTTCCAGTCAGATCTTAAGGACAGATTTTTTGTCGAAGACTGCAAGAATATCCCGGAGTTCCCTAAACTGACACCAAAAAACGCAAAAGAGTTGGTATCGAAGATTCTGGATGCCGTTTCGGCGCCCATTACAATGGGTACAATCATTGAAATTTGCCGTACGAAAACGGCGATTTATCAAGAAACTTCATTTGTTCACGAAGACGAGAACGGCAAGCCTTATGAAACCATCCACGGAACCGTTTGGGATGATCATAATAAAGCGGCACAACGACTTGAAAGTTTCGATATTCGAATTACCGATGAAGCGGAAAACCGGACACGACTGATTTGGGCGGAAGTGGATAGCATGGAGGTAGGGCGAAGTGATAAGATTCCAGGCAGTCATGTCCTCTGTCTTTATTACCTTCCCAAAATTATTTTCCAACGCAAAGTGACACTTAAGGACTGGGGAAAGCCTGAAAGTACTATTCAGGATGCCACAACACGCATAGCCAGTATCATAAAAAAATACATGAGCGAAGAGGGTTTCAATAATACCATAATTTTGGAAATTTTTAGAAAGGTTCTGGCTCTTTTATTCGAATACTGCTCTGAAAAACAGCTCGATCAACATTTGAATATGGCAGAAAGTAAATAAGGAACTGATAAATGAATCTGATAGAATTTAAAAGTAGACTCTCTGCTCTGCCAAAAGAGCAAAGTCGTGCCGAGATTACTTCTTTTCCCGGGTTTAGGGCTGGTGAGATTCATGATGTAAAAACTGACCACGACGACTTCAATATGGTGATTATAGTTGGAACCCTCGATAATGAACTTCTTGTTGTTTCGCCCTTAACTCTATGCGGTGAATATGCAGGGCCGGACGATCTCTTTCTGCCCGTTGATTCCTGGGGTCAGGAAGCAGTCGTCTTACTTGAATGTGAATTCACCATTCACACAAAAACTCTCACAAAATGCATAGCCAGACTTGCAGCGCAGGACTGCGAATATCTTCTCAGGGCTAGAGAAGCAGTGGAAACGGGAGTAAACAGAAATCTCTTTAACTGGGGGTGGGAATATATTGATGAAAAAGATCTAAGTTATCAGTTCCACGATACGATTGTCGGATGTATCGAAAATCTTCAATTCCTCAACTGGAATGCACTAACTGATACGGACAAAGGTAAGACTCCAATATGCATTCAATCTATTTTTCAGGAGATCTCTTTGCCTGCCGCGGCACGCAGCCAATCGGATTCGGGTTACTCCCGCTTCCTGGCCGTTTCCGGAATTTCCATCGATAAACTCAAAGAACACATCAATATCGATTATTCTGAAATTGTTGATGTTTCAAATACTCACACGTCGATCATCTCCGGTAACCTCAACCAGGGGCCGGTTAATACGGGTTCGTCTTCTGCTGATATCAGTTGGGATCTCTCCGACCAACCTCACTGTCTACAAGCGCTCATCCTCGATGAAGACCTCAATATTCTGGGGCTTGCCCATGCGGTCGAAGAATTCAGCGAAAGATACTTGCGAATCAAAGAGTGGTTCGGCGTGAACAAGCATAAAATCGAAAGTTTGAGTAGCCTCTACCTTTTGGCTGTTTGGCAAAAATGAGGTTCCTGACGTCTCCTCAATTTATCAACGACTTTTGCCGTGGCAGGCTTAAAAATGCACTGCTGCACTTTGGAAAAAGGAATTATAACAGCCAGTGGAATACAGGCTTTTGGGACTATCTTTCTCAATTTCACGAGGAAAACAAGAATCGCTGGATCCAATTCATTGGCCGTGAGCTGATCCACTGTGTTAAGTCGACAAAGCAATTTCCCTCTTCGGCCTGGGAAAAATTCGCAGATGAGTACGGTCCCGAATCGAATTTAACGTTTAAGGAATGCCTCGTCCATCAGTGCTCTTTTGCCCTCTTTCCATTAGACGAATCTGCCAACAATACTGAATCCCAGGTCGCTCAAATTATGCTTGTCAACGGAAAACTGCGGCCTGAGGTCGTCGATCATCGCCACCACTTTCCAGGTCTTGAAAACCTTCTGGCTGATGACAGGACGAAAGTCTTTCTACTGTCGTCAGGTTCCGAAATCTTTGTTGGCGACTCCTGGCAACTTGCCCTGGCTTTAGCTGACAAAGCCTTGCGAGAGGGCAATTCTTCTTTTTCAAAAGAGCTGGCAGAAAATTGGCTGTTGAGCGGAGCCGTAAGCGAAGATAAAGTCCGACATGTTCATCTAGGGAACAAGCTGGAGTTGAATTCACCGCGCCAGTGGCTGGTGCCTGCCGCGTCAGGCAGAGAAATCCCGGACGACTACAAGGGCAGCGGTATTTATCTAATCTCTGATCTCACGCAGGCTGAAATGCATGTCAGTGGCGCCGGTACCAAGAGACGAGAACAGTCGGAGTGGCCGCAGGAAATTGATGAGCATCACTTGCTGGTGGGCAGCAACATCAAAGCGCAGGTTGCCTCCATTTTGCTCACCGATTGCCCGAGAATTATTCTCTGGCATTCCAGTGACGAGGAATCCTCCATCAAACCCGCGAACATTCTCAAAAGCGTCATAGAGGAAACCATCGGGTATACGTGTGTGCTCAAGGAGATGTTTGCATCAGATATAGTCAAAAGTGAAAAAATCCTTCGCGACTTTATTAAGAGCAGCGAGGCTCGAAATATCTTATTCAATGTCACCAGTGGCAATCGCCTAATGAGCTATGCCGTCCAGGCCGTTGCTCGCTTATTTCCTCATATCCAGCTGATTTACAGAGAGATAACTGATGAAGTCCCGAATCGTTTCAAATTGCTCTCTTATGAGCAGTTTCCACCTTATTCCGGTGAAATTATTGGAAACATCGGGTCCAGGATGGAGGTTTATGTAGATTTCCTTTACAAAAAAGATGGATGCGAGACTGCTGAAGAGTTTATCAAAAAACTCAATTTCCGCCATAAACGATAGACTGACTCTCCGTGGTGATACCATGTCCGCGTTCAGAACTCCGGAAATAGAATATTAATTTCGTTTTTCTCGTGAGTAAGACCTATTTTTTTCAAGTTTGATAAAAAACGAATCCTATCCAAGCGAAAACGATTCGCAAAAAACTCCGGCAACACCAATATTAAACTGAAAAATTAAAACTTAATAACAGATATCAAAACAGTTCACGCAATCCTTATTACGCGCCGCTTCGCTCTGCTTCATAAGGATGCGTGATCTTGACGATATCTGAAGAATTCAGGTTCACTAATGCTTTAAGGTAGGAGAACAGCGTGGAAACAAACTGGATTAAAAACGTATCCAGTCCCTATCCCCGACTAGGTTGATCAAAAACGAATCATATCCTGTCGGAAACGATTCGTAAAAAACCGATGAGTCCAATATTAACCCGTACGAAATTAAAACTTAAAACAGATATCAAAGCGATTCAGGCAACGGCTTAATTGCCGCGCCTGATCTTAGCGTTCTAATATAAAGTATGTTATTAAGATGGATATGTAAAAAGTTGCTAATAATATATCCGAATTGTGATGGCTCTTTAAATTATCAAAATATGGGAGGACTCAATTTTTATACTGATGAAAAGAAGGTAGAAAAAACCAAAATTACACAGTATGCAGTTTGCCGTGACTGTAGTAAAATATATGAAGTTTGGAAAAAACAAAAAGAATTTAAGGAAATCACTCAACAAGAATGGAACAAAATAAAAAATGACGATTAGAACAAAAATATAGACTTAACCGTCTACACTGTTGCCGTTCGTTCCTCACTCTGGCAGTATAGCCGATAAGTCATCCAGACGTTACACAAAAAACAAAATGAAAAAAGACAAGATAGTTTATCTACGTGAAATCGAAATTCGCTACAAGAATAAGCGTGTGAAAAATAAATCGACACCATGCGGTGTTATTTCATGTGCTGGCGATGCAGCAGAACTATTTCGTGATTTAGAAAACGAAACTAAGGAAAAATTGATTACAGTAAATCTTGATAGTTGTAATAAAATCCTATGTTTTGAAGTAGTAGCAATAGGTTCACTGAAAAGTGTGTTTTTGAGACCAATGGAAGTGTTCAGAACCGCGTTTCCCGTAAATGCGCATGCAGCGATAGTAATTCATAATCATCCATCAGGGAATCCCAAACCAAGTCAGGCTGACAAAAAGTTCACATCTAACCTTCGTCGTCTGGCTAAAGATATGGGATTAACTTTTTATGATCATATTATTATTGGCCAAAACTCCTATTTTAGTTTCTTGGAAAATGGTCTTATGAAAACTGAAATCAAAAACGGAGAAGTCTAACAAATCACTGAACGCCAACGGCTTATACATGCGCGCGATTTTAAGCTTTGTGTGTTTTTATATGTCTAATGACTCCATTTAAATAGACCGTGGGTTAGTTTGACGTTCGGTGAAAAATATCTGCCATTACAGAGAGTAGATTTGACCACAAGTACAAGGCAAAGAACCGCAAACCGATAATGACAATGGCACTTGCAGCATCAAGAAAACAGGCTTATCGTTTCATTGAGAATTGATTCGCATCAGACCTCAAGACCAAAAATCAGAAGGCCCGGCGACAAGAGACAAATGGGAAACAGTCCCGAATTTCTCATCGCTCCTCAAATGCAGTTAGGAAAACAATTAGCATGTTCAAAAACGACACCGAAATTGCTCACTTCATCATAGATGAAATCAAACGAAAAACGTCCGATTGTAAGGTGGAGGCATCACCCGATGGAATCCATTACCATCTTGACTACAACGAGTCACGTATGACGTTAGTCATTGAGAACAATCTTGTTACGATTCTGGTGCATTCTCTGGGAATCCATATCTCTCCTAGCGACCATCTGCTGCTTAATAAAATCAACAGAGAAATGTTTCTTTCGAAACTGATAATGAACAGCAGTGGTGAAATCAAAATGCTCACATCTACAATCAAGACAAGTAGCAAGCACGCCAATAGGCTGTTTGTCAAATTCTGGGTGGACGAAATGGCTGCTATGTTCACCGTAGCCGAAGATTCAGAAGCAGCTGACCCGGGTAACCCTTTCTTCTCCATTAACTAATGGATCGACCTTAGTTTGACTTTGTCACATTACTGGAAGCGCCGATGTCAAGAGCAAGGCCGAAACGGATTCGTCCATTGCCATTTGGAGAAGGCAACATTGGTAAATAAAATCGCACATTACAGGGAACATTTTGCAGACACGCTTGAAAACACACGACCACGCACCGAACAAAAGCATTCATCTAACGTGGTTACGCTGCGCTCCACCACGTAGATGATGCAGACGATATCTGAGGACGTCAGGTTCAGTAATGTTTAGTGGGCAAAGAACAGCGTGGAAACGAACTGGATGAATTCTGCTGTATAGCAGAACTATCTTAACAATTCTGCTATTCTCGATGGCAGAACCCGATTAAATTGATCATAGAAGAATCCATTCCTGTCGGAAACGATTCCTTTCCCCGGTATTAGTGATATATTCTGGAATTTAAAAGTAAAAAAACTAAGAAAAAAAAACAAATATCAAGACATTCACAGAAGATTATTCATTTGGGAGTAACTCATTGCCGATTTTATACACAATAATTCCTGACCAAAAGATCGCATATATAAAAGCCTGGGGAAAGGTTGTAGTTGATGAAATTATGATAGAAGGTGCAAGAATGTTTGCGGAAACAGAATGGGAAAATGGTTTTAACATTCTTTGTGATTATAGGGAGAAAACCGATTTTAATCTTAGGAATGAAGATGTAGAAAAAGTCGTAGATCAAGACAACAAGCATGAGCATCTATTTGATAAAAGCAAATTAGCAATTGTGGCAAAGAGCGATCTTGTTTTTGGGCTTTCAAGAATGTGGGAGATGCTTTCTTTGGATAGCAATCTAACGAAGATGGTTTTTAGGGATATTAATGATACCGAGAGTTGGCTGGGTTTAGATTTGAGTTTCTTAGATTCGATGAATAGGTTGCCATAACATATAAAAAACATATAACATATAACATATCTAGATTTGATCTCACTTGTTTTTAGTGAGATCAATTCCTGGTTGAACAAGTCCGGGCTTTGCATATAGGGTATTGAATCGGGAAAATGGTCGACGTTGATTGTCCGAGTTAGTCAGTCAATGGTGTTGGGGAGGTTATTGGAGTGGAATTGTATGTAAGATCAGGTGATTGAGGTAGGCGACCACTTGCTGAAGTCCGGAATTTTCTGCTCAAGGCACTATGGGTCCTGCTACACAGGGTATGATTTTCAGCAAATTTTGTTATGTGCATTCGTAGATTATAATGATAGTAATAGGTCATGGTGGGGACTTTGCGTTCCAGGCCATAGTATATAGAGGACGGGATTGAATTGATACAAAAGAAATTTCGTGAAATTTGAGTTCGTCATTGCACTTTGGACAGCGTAATTTTGCTTCTTGCCTTTGTTTGATGATTTGTTCGATTTTAGGGGCGATGGCAAGTTCACACGATTGGTTATCTAAGAGTTCTCTGATTATGTGAATGTTATCAGCTCGATATCGGTTTCCCAGAAAACCGAAGTGTCGTATTTTTAGGTATGTAAAATGGTGGTCGGCGAAAGTTAAGATGCTTTATTATAAGTAATTATATATGTGATAAAATAATTTTTCTTTGCTTGTTAGTTTTGTTTTTAGCTGTAAAGTTGAAAATAATAAAGATGTCACAATCGAACGACTCCTTGTTTGAAGGGGTTTCAAGCTACGGATTACAAATGTCGAATCGTGCGCAGTCAGGATTTATCCGCAATCTGACAAACTGAATCAATTCTATAGCCATAAACAATATTTCTTTTACCTAATTCCAAATAAAATATATCTTTAATTTGTTTATAATAAAAAGGTTAAGCTTCGTCGACCACAACTAAACTAGCTTGATTCCGATATTGTCTTGAATAAAAAATACGTCATCCTTCACTAAGAATATCAGCTTGCCATCAGCGACTTTGGTCACTTTCCCGGATCGTTGCCAAAGTAATATTTCTTGGTCGGACGAAAATCCCACATATCCTAAAGGGTGCGCTTGAGGACCAAAGAAATACGGTAAAAGTGTAGGCTTTTTGCTGTTGTAGGAGAGTCGAAATGCTTCTCCAGAGGAAAAGTTGCCATAAATTTCTCTGCGCGAGATATTCGTGTTGATGTTGTACGTGGCACTTTTCCAGGGAAGTTTTTCTTTTTCATAGTCAGAATGAATTTTCCAAGTGCCGTGACCAGGTATCGACACAAGATATTTCCACTCTTTTATGCTGTCTTGACAATTTTCTTTCTTAATTTCTAATTCGTAGATCCGCGGTGGAACTTTCTCAGTCGAAAATACTGCTAATGTACAATTATTGACCCAGTAAATATCTGCCAGGAAAGAAAAGATCGATGACTTTTGGGCTAATTTATAGTTTTTCGTATTGAGAATCCTTATTCGATACTTGCTATCTTGGAGCGAGCGATAAGAAATTGCCAAATTCGATCGATCTGGACTGTATTTTGCAACAAATTTTCCCGGCCCCCAATGCCCGTAGTGAAATTCTCTATTTTGATCAAGATCGTAAATTAGGATGTTACCAGATTTCCGATATATGAATCCTTTTTCGCCCCCGGCGAGCAATTCAACATCGCTGCCCGTTATCAAATAATTTGATTCTGCAGGAAAGGAAGGAAGAAAAAGGACAATAAACCAGAACAGTGGAAAACTTTGAGAAAAATTGACGTTAAACTTTGGAGTGAATTGTCTTAAATACACCAGCCGCATCGATATATATAACGAAAAGTTTCGTAATCTATCCTTAAACATTCAGTGCTCTCGATTTACCATTAATTTATGCATTTGGGTGTAAGGCAATAGTCTATTTAATCATACAAGGCAGGGACTATTTAATGATGCCTGGAGGTTTACTCGATATAGAATTGGATAAGCTTAACCTTCAATGAGGAATTTATGACTGAGTATGTAAGGTTCTTCGTTGACTCATATTTATTTAGTTTATGCCTACAGTTTTCGAAGCGGACATTACACAACATGTAAACCGATTATGGAGCCTCAAGCTAGCGTATAGATCGTAGATTTATTTTATCTAAGGTGAATCCTAACGTTTACTATTAGAGCCATAAATCTTGTCCCTTAATAATTGGGCAATCTTAGTATGTCCCGATTTAGATGCTATTGAAATAGGGGAATGATCGTTATTGTTTATGAAATTTATTTCGATGTTTGGATGCTCAATCAACTCTGCAACGACATTGTAATATCCTAGACGAGCTGCCCATAATAGAGCCGAGGAACCTTCAAGATCCCGAGCATTTACATCAATATCAGGGTGTTTTAGCAAGAGTCTTACAATTTTCAAATGTTCTTTCTCCTCAATACCATCTAACTCTTTTGACAGCTTTCCTATGAAAAGTTCATCGAATGGAGATATATAACCTTTTTTAGATGCCAATATCAACGATGTGTAATCGTTCACTCCTCTGAAATTTACATCAATTCTTGGATGGCTTAGTAATTCCTTGACGATTTCATCTCTTCCACTTCGCGTGGCTTGAAGAAGGACTGTCTCAAATTTCTTTTCCGTTTCGGTGCCTTTTCTTCTATTTCTTTCGAAATTGGTGACTCTTATTCCCAATCTTTCCCTCCCTACATTTACGTCAATGTCAGGGTGGGAAAGGAGTACCTTTATCATATCAACGTGTCCTTCTTCTACCGCATCTAAGAGTGGGGACCGACCAAGAGAATTTATGGCGATATCTGGATGCTTTAGAAGCTCTCTAACGATTTCAGTATGTCCTCTGCCCGAGGCACCAGAGAGAGCAGTCCTATTATCAACACCGATACAGTTTATGTCAATATTAGGTATCGCTAATAACTCCTTGACAATGGCTATTTTCCCAACGGCGGAGGAACAGGTATTTAGAAGCGGCGTGAAATTACTATGGTCTTTAGCGTTAAAATCAATTTCAGAGTGCTTTAATAACTCTTTGACGACATCCGCATGACCTCGTACAGATGCATCATGAAGTGCTGTTACTCGAATTTCATCTACACTTGCATTTACATCAATATCAGGATGTTTCAACAACTCTTTGACGACATCAGCATGACCTTGGATAGATGCATAATGGAGCGCTGTTATTCCCTCCTTTGCTCTTGCATTTACATCAATTTCTGGATGTGACAACAATAGATTTACGACCTTGATATGTCCTGACTTACATGCTGCCATAAGCACAGTTAGAGTATTCGAAGCTTGAGCATTTACATCTATATCATTTCTCAACAATAGTTCATTAACTGCATCAATATGTCCATTTAATGAAGCTGCCAATAGTGCAGTCTCATTACCTACATTTCTTGCATTGACATCAATTTCGCGATGCTTCAATAATTCTCTGACAACTTCAGTATGCCCGTTCAAAGACGCAAACATGAGCGCTGTGATATTATTCGAATCCTTGGTATTATGTTCAATTCCTGGATAACTCAATAGAGCTCGAGTAATGTTGGCAAACCCCTCCTGTGAGGCAATCACTAAAGCAGCTAAATTCTTCGAGTTCTTTGAATTAACATCAACATCGGGGCGCTTCAATAATTCAGCCACTATGTTTGCATGTCCATTGCCGGTCGCCCAGATTAATGCGGTGTTGTTATACTTATTCTTTGTATTTACATCAATATTAGCTTGCACCAGCAGCTCTCTTGTAACGTCTATATGCCCCTTTTTTGCCGCAAACATTAGACTTGTACTGTTTTCTGCATCACTTGCATTTACATCAATTCCTCTTTTCAAATATCCTCTTACCGCCTCAACATCACCATTGAACGATGCGCTTAACAAATCGTATTCGATTTTTTTTCGGATATCACCCCGATCCTTGGCATTGGAATCTTCATCGGTAGCTTTTGAACCCGCTGACAGAGAAACGACATAGACTGCTACAAATGCAATTATCACGATGAAAACTCTACTTTTAAACTATGTACCAATAGATTTGGTGGCATTATGCGAATCCTTTTTGATGATTATACTTTCGCAGGAAAATTGAACCTTGCTGACGGCAATAAAATGGAGGTGCTTGATATTCAATTTT
Organism: Verrucomicrobiota bacterium; assembly: GCA_021772675.1. Lineage (GTDB taxonomy): Bacteria > Verrucomicrobiota > Lentisphaeria > JABSQK01 > JAJFLO01 > JAJFLO01. The sequence goes on from JAJFLO010000324.1 coordinate 15,491, forward strand.
AACGTGGATTAATTGATAGGCTATCTACAAAACAAAAAAACCAACAAAACCAACAAAACGGTGCCACTCAACATATCTGATTTTATTCGAACGATTTGTACTTAAACTATTAGGTAGATTCAAGCTCAATTGCAACTCCCCTCGAAATTAGCGAAATTTAAACAGACAATATGAACTCTCTGATACATGTCCCGAAAATCTATATCAAGTTGTTTCAATATCCACTAATTTTACTGATTTTCTTTGCAGGAGGAACAAAATTTACCGGTACTTCAATTTCTGTAATATACTCTTGCAAATTCTGTTAGTGTATCATCTATGGCCCCCATAATAACAATCATGTCTTCTGGACGTGCTTTTAAAAATCGATCTGCAATCTGCTTACGATCTGACATATGTTCTGCTTTAATCCCATTTGCTTTAATTCCGTCGATTAATTCTACACTGGAAATTTTTTTATCAACGGTTCCACCTGCATAAAAAATATTTGGCATAACCAGCAGATCATTATCGTCAAGAACATCCGAAAACGCTTTGATTTATCCGTTTATTGCAAGATAAGCTGTCGCATAACCATGGGGCTAAAACATGACCAATAATCGATTTTTCCGGTGTATTAGTGTATTGAGTGATGCTGTTATTTTTTCTGGATTATGCCCAAAATCATCAATGATTGAAACACCATTGACATAAACTAAAAATGATAGGTATTTTGATTTTCAGCTTGACCTAACGTGGACAGTTTTATGGAATTATTCAAGGGAAATTATTGGAATAAAAACAATATTAGCGGAATTTTAACAGATAATATGAACCTTCTGACACTTGCCCTGAAAATCGATATCAGATTGTTTCGGTATCCACTGATTTTACTGATTTTTTTCGCAATATGGGCACAGTTCGACTGTGCTCTCAAAACGGAATTCATCATAAATTCATCATAAATTCATCACAATCAACATATTCTAACTCTAAATCAATTTGATCATGAAGAAGCGTTACAGGTGGGCCTCTATCACGCGGATCAATCCATAGATCACAATGTCGCAAGATCTTTTCGATAATATCCGCCTGATGTTTTTCGATGAGACTGATGAATTTCATTTCACCACCGCAGTTGGGGCATTTCATGGGATCAATCTCAAAGACTCGCTGAATAAGTGCAGCCCAACGCATCCGGCATTGTTTTCGGTAGGGGGTTTGCCCATCGTCAATGATAATTTCTAATATTGTTAGGGTTCTATTATGGGATTGGCATGTCCGTGTCACGAAACAGAATTTTATCAACCGCGAAAGCCTCAAGAGTCGCCGTTTTACCAACTTGTTGAACCGTATTATGACGAATTTGAGGGACGCTTCAAATTCTCGTTTTACACTTTTGCCAGTTTGTGGAGAAATCATCACTAATATTTTTGCCAACGATTCATTAATGGGATAGGATCGCTGAAGTTCACGGCAAATGTTTTCGTAGAGTGTGACAAACTTCATC